>CAMHBE010000174.1 GCA_946183095.1 uncultured Clostridia bacterium
TAATGATACATTTTTTATTCTAACACAAAATTTCCCAAATTGCAACAATTTTTCTCGCACATTGCTGCAATTTGGGAAATATATACGGATTTTATGCAAAGTTATTGTACAGTATGCACCCCGTCGGTAATGATACCCACATGGTACAGACCGTCCGCTCCGAGGGAAAGCGACTCGCTTCCGGACATTTCCGTCACCGGCACTGCCGAGATGATATTCCCGTCGGGGTCGCAAAGGTACAGAGTCTCACCCGTTTTCAGCTTGAAATTCGCCTGATGCCGCATGAGCGCGGAGGTATCGTTGTTGTCGGAGAACACTATCGTCACCGTTTCTCCGGACGCTATCTTCGTATCGGGGATAGTGTACCTGTCCGGCTTTTTGAGCGTATCCGACAGGCAGTACCCGTGCAGCGTGACATCTTCCGCGCCGCCGTTGTACAGTTCCGCCCAGTCGCCGCTGCCGGAAGTGTACAGCTCGCTTATCACGATACCGCCAGTCTTTTCGGAGTCCTCGAAGAACAGCTCTATCTTGATGCTGCCGCCGACCGCCATAGAGCCGTCGATGCGCAGCTTCTCCTGCGGATAGTCCGTGCCGTTTATCGTCCAGTGCCCGAACTTATGCCCGTTATAGGGCAATGCGGCTATGTCGGCTGCAAACTCCGAGAAATACTTCACCTCGAAGCTGCTGCCGCTCTTTACGGTCTGCGAACCGATCACTGCGTCGCCGCCGCCCGGACAGCGGAACGTCACGGTGCAGCGTTCCTCGCCGTAACCGAACTGCTTTCTGACGGCGCGGTCCATTATCACAGAGCGGTATTCGGCAAAATCCCGTATCTGCTGTCTGCTGTCCGCAAATGTCCACTCGTTCGCCCAGCCCGATGTATAGCCGTTTTTCAGCGCGTACATCTGCTCGGGGTCGCTCTTTTCCAGCAGTTCATCAAGCCGGCGGCTCACGTTTTCCGGCGAGAACGCACCGCTCATAAGTTCCGACAAGGTGGCGGAAAACTTCCGCTGCATATCGGGACGTTCCAGCACTCCCGCCAGCAGGTGCGACGCACCCTTCATGTGATTACCGGTAAGCACTGCCTCCAGCGTATTGTCGGAGTAACCCGCGCCGTACAGCCCCCATGCGTATTCCGCGTCGAACATCAGGAACCGCCACCTGCCGTCAAGGTACGGGCTTGTGACCTCCTCGCCTTCCGACGGGCGGTATCTCCATACCTTGAAGTTGTTGCCCGGCCAGTCCTTGTTGTCAATGTATATCTGCATGGCGTAGTACAGCATAAAGTTGTCGATATCCACAAGGCTGCAAAATTCTTCAAACGCCGCATCGTCCGTAAGTCCGTTCTCCGCCAGCTCCAGCAGGTGCTGCCAGTCCGCGAGCTCCTGCTCGTCGGCAGGGTCATCGCTCTCCATTTCAAGCTCCTTCGCGCCTAAGATGCTGTAATTATCCTTGTTCCCGCCGTACATCATTTCGAGGTAGTCGTCCGCAAACGCCTCGTGCAGCCACGCAAAGCCGTAGTATTCGCTGTTGAGGAACACCGCAGCGGGGCGCACAGACTGCACATCTGTAAATCCCGCGTCAGCCGCCAGCACAGCCGAAAGCTCGTCACGCACTCCCGCAAATTCGCGGTCATTCGCCCCGTCACGCAGAGTTATGCGGTCATAGCGGGTGAGGATATTGCCGTAAGCGTCGCGGTCAAGCCCGAAGAACGGATATTTGAACTTGCCCTCGCCGTATGCGCTCCTTGCAAACAGCCGGAAGGACTTCTGCTCGTTCGCGCGGGAATAACCGCCCACGACGCGCACTCCCGCCGCCTGCGATATAAGCTGCCTGCCGGTGCTGTCATAGACCTCCACATACATATCGCGTTCGCTCTCACGTCCGTGAATGTTGTAATTCGCCGGGGCAGTGGGGTTTATCTCGCCGCCGCGGTAGTCATTTTTAAGGTATTCATCACGCAGATACCCCTCCACCGCGATGCCGTTGTAATAATCGTAAAGGTTGTATTCGTCGGTGGACAGCACGAACACAAGCGTATCCTCCGTGAAACGGCTGCTGACATCCTTGCCGGTGACGTAGCTTTTCAGTGCGATATCCGAGCGTTCCTCCCCGTCGATCGCCACAGCCTTTACGGTGGTCGCCGTAACGCGGCTCTTCGATGCTATCTTTATCGGAGCGGTGTAACGCTTGCTTTTCTCCGTCGGGTCATTGCCGTCGGTGGTGTAGAATATCACGGCGTTCTCATCGGTACAGGTGAGTTCTACCTCGATGCTGTCATCGTAGAACGTTTTCCCGTGGGAGAACGATATCACCGGCTTTTCCGCGTCCGTAACGCTGTCAGCACCGGCATCCGCCGAAACTTCCGCAGTCACGGGGGAGCCTTCTTCATCCGTGACGGGCATATCCTCCTCGTCCGTGGTTTCGTAGGAAGTGGGGAGCTGCTTTTGCAGACCCGCGTGGTTTTGCAGCATGAACGCGCTCAATGCACCTATAACAACGACTGCAACAAGTAAAATGATAAGTTTTCTCATAATGTATCAGGGTATCACTGCGGCTTTTTCAGCCTGTAGGTGTTTAATGTCACGATATCGGGCTTTGCGAGGGACATGGGAATGCTTTCGCTCTTTTCGTAGGTGAATCCCGCTTTCTGTATCACGCGGTTGCTCGCCTTGTTTTCGTCAACCGCGCTTATCTTCAGCTCACGGAAGCCTTCCCCGAACAGCAGCGCTGTCACCGCGTTCAGAGCTTCGGTCATATAGCCGCGCCCCCAGTACGCCTTTCCCTCGCAGTAACCGATCGCGGGCGTTCCGTCGTCGTCATAGCTGACAACATCTATCATCCCGACCGGCTTGTCCTCGCCTTTGGGAACTATCACCCAGCGGTACGTTGTATCCTTGCCGTACTCGCTGAGCCAGTAGTCCACGATCATGCGGGTATGCTCGGCACTGCGGTGAGGGTTCCACGTCATATAGCGCGTCACTTCCGGGTCATTCGCCCAGCGCTCGAATATCGTCTGCGTGTCGGACTCCCTCACTTCACGGAGCAGCAGTCTCTGTGTCTCTATAGTTCTCATCATGTCAGTTTCCCTCGTCGTTTATCATGTCGAGCAGCTCCGCTTCCGTAAGCACCCTGACACCAAGCTCCTGCGCCTTGGTGAGCTTACTGCCGGCAGCTTCTCCCGCTACGACGTATGTGGTCTTTTTCGATACCGAGCCGGAGCATTTCCCGCCCATGTTCTCTATCATTTCCTTTGCCTGTTCGCGTCTGAGCGTGGGGAGCGTACCCGTAAGCACGAATGTCATGCCTGCGAACTTGTCACTCGAAGCCGCCTTATCGTAATCGAATTTCAGCCCGTACCCGCGCAGCCTGTCCACAAGCTGCCGCATCTGAGGGTCTGCGAACGCACTCACTACGCTCTTTGCAAGCACATCACCGAAGCTGTCTATCGCGAGGATATCCTCCTCCGACGCGTTCATCACGCCGTCTATGCTGCCGAACTTACGGAGCAGCAGTTCCGCCGAGCGTCTGCCGATGCCGCGCACGCCCAGTGCGAACAGCAGTCTGTCCGGCTGGTTCTGTTTAGAATTTTCTATCGCCCTCAGCAGATTTCCCGCCGACTTTTCTTTAAATCCCGGCAGTGACAGTATATCCTGCATATTCAGTTCGTAGAGGTCGGCGGAGGAGTGAACGAGCTCGTTATCGCAGAGCAGCTTCACGACCGCTTCACCAAGTCCCTCTATGTTCATTGCGTCACGCGACGCGAAATGCTCTATACCGCGCAGCAGCTGTGCGGGGCAGTTCGGATTCACGCAGCGCACCGCGGCTTCATCCCCGCTCTTTTCGGTGGGATGCCCGCAGACGGGGCATTTATCAGGCAGCCTGAAAATATCGCCGCCGCGGTGTTCAGCGACACGCACGACTTCGGGGATTATCTCGCCCGCCTTGCGCGACACCGAGCCTGTCCATGATATCCTGATTGTGCAGGGACGCGCGGGACACAGTGGTTCCCGCAAGGATCACCGGGTCGAACAGCGCGACCGGTGTAAGTGCGCCTGTCCTGCCAACGTTTACTTCTATCTCGTTCAGACGTGTCTCTTTTTCCTCGGGCGGGTATTTGAATGCCACCGCCCATTTCGGAACTTTCGCAGTCGCACCCAGAACATCGCGCTGTGCGAGGTCATCGACTTTTATGACTGCGCCGTCCGTATCGTAGGCGTAACCGTGCTTTTCCACGCCTATCTCCCGTATCCGCTCCACCGCCTCGTCTATGGTGACGCAGACTTTATGTGCGACGGTCGGGAAACCCTGCCCCGCAAGGTAATCGAGCGTTTCGGAATGTCGTGTGAATGTCCTGCCCTCGACCTGCTGGACGTTGAAGATGAAGATGCCGAGGGAACGTTTCGCGGTCACGGAGCTGTCTTTCTGACGCAGAGAACCCGCAGCGGCGTTGCGCGGATTTTTCGCGGGCTGTTCGCCGTTTTCTTCCTGTTCGGCAACCAGCCTTGCAAAGCTCTCGCGCGGCATATATACCTCCCCGCGGACTTCGAGGAACGGCAGCTTATCGGGGAGCGTCTGCGGTATGGTGCTTATGGTGCGCAGATTTTCGGTGATATCCTCGCCGACAAAGCCGTCACCGCGCGTTGAACCCCTCACGAGCCTGCCGTTCCTGTATTCGAGGGAAACCGAAAGCCCGTCTATCTTAGGTTCGACGGAATATTCCGGCTGCACTTCCTTTCGGACAGTGGCATCGAAGTCGTAGAGTTCCTGTTCACCGAAAACGTCCTGCAATGACCCCATTTGTACGGTATGAGCAACTTTCTCGAAGGTGGAGCTTGCCGTACCGCCCACACGTTTCGTGGGAGAATCCGCCCGTGCCAGAGAAGGGAACGCCGCTTCGAGTTCCCGCAGTTCCCGCATCAGCGCGTCATACTCGTCGTCCTCCGCCGAGGGCGCGTCAAGGTCATAATAGTCACGGTTGAGACGCTCTATCGTCTCGTAAAGCTCACCGAGCCGTGTTCGTACAGTTTCTTCAGTCATAAGATCACCTTTCAGATAACCGCTGCCGCTTGAGACCGTGACTCGCCTTGAGGGCGAGCCACATGAGGAAGAGAC
>CAMHBE010000175.1 GCA_946183095.1 uncultured Clostridia bacterium
GCTCTTTCGTCCGGTGATCGGCTGGATGCTGGATACCGGCAAGCGTCGGGGCATAAAAGACGAAGGTGAATATCGTCTTCATTGGTCCGGGCAGCTCGTTTATCAGCCATGCGAGCAGGAAGCAGAGTATGTAGCTTATAGGTCCCGTTACTATCGCGAACACGAGGGTGTTCTCGATAGCTTTCAGGAATACTTCATCTTCGAGGAAGAGGGAGTAGAAGTTGTCAAGACCCACCCACCTCGGGAACTGTGCCATGTTGAAGTTCGTAAATCCCATAGGAAGGGAGATAACGACCGGTATTATCATAAATATTAAGAACAGGATGAAATACGGGGCGATAAGTCCGTAAACTCCGATGTTCTTTTTCATTTCTCTGAGTGTATATCGGAATTTATTGTCTTCGATATACAGAGATTTTTCCTTAGCCAAATCTCTTCCCTCCTGTTAGTTTGTCTTGCTTATGTAAGCAAGATCCTTGTTCTTTCTTTCGATCTCGGAGTTGATATCTCTGTTGTAGGACGAAAGCGCGTATCTCGGGTTCCACGCGTCGTTTACAACAGCTCTGAACGAGTTCTTGACATGACGGGTGGTAGCGTAGGATGCCGGGATTATCGGTATCTCGACAGTTGCCGCCATCTGCTCGGATATCTTCTCATATTCCGAGTTGGACCACGGGAGCTGTGCGAGAGCGTTTACGTTCGCGGTATCGAAACGTCCCATCTGTCCCATCTGACCTTCGATCGTTCTTCCGTATGTTACCATTACATCGTCGGATGTGAACCACTTGATGAATTCCCACGCGGCTGTCTTATCGACGCACTTCTTGAATACCACCGCACCGGCGCTGCTGGAGTTTGCGGCGTAGTTTATGGAAACCACCTTGTCGTTCTCGTCATAAGTCGCTGTTCCGGGAACATGTGTGAAATCCCACAGACCCTTTATTTCCGGAGCGGAAACTGTTAGCTGGTTGAAGAACGTGTAGTTGTTGATGATGATAGGCATTTCACCTGTTCTGAAACGTGTGAACGGGTCGTATGTCTGCTCGAAGTCGTAGATCGTGTAGAAATCCGTCCACTTCTTGAATGCGTCAACTATTATCTTCTGGTCGAACGTTGTCTTGGAAAGATCATCCACATACATATTGTTGCCGGTCTGGAGAACGAGCATCGAGAAGGTATCGCCGGATTCAAATATCGAACTGGAGAGGTTCGATGTCGGCTGGAGCAGACCCACTGTGAGGTAGGAACGCTGCAATACCGGTATTATCTCTATGAGCTGATCCCACGTTTCGGGTATCTTCCTGACATTAAGCTCTTCGAGGATATCCGTTCTGTAGAACATCATCGGGAATGTCTGCGATACCGGCAGTCCGTAAACTCCGCCGTTGTAGGTGTAAAGTGTGGTGATGCTGTCGGTATAGCGGCTTTCAACAACTTCGTTGAAGTCCGGCATCTTGCTGACATCCACCAGCAGGTCACGCGCCGCACACTGTATCGGGAAGTCGCCGCCGAGGAACAATGCTATATCGGGACCCTTTCCGGCGAGTGTGGCTTCGAGGATAGCGCCCTGTACGAGGTTGATGCTCGCATTCACGCCCGAATACTGCTGATTGAAGCCGTTATCGACGAGGTCTTTTACGACCGTAGCCTGATCTCGTCCGAGGGATACCCATACATTGAGGGATTTGTCGCTCGTCTCGGAGAGCATTGTGTAATCTTCAAAGAATGAACCGATGAAAGCCTTGAAGCCGAATGCAAATTCTTCAAAGAAGTTCGCGTTCGCGCCCTTTATGCCCGCACCCCTGTTCTTGTCCTTGTATGTGTAGACCTCGATGTAGTCGAGTTCAAGGGGCTGGTCGCGGTAGTCTCTCATCCACGCGGACACCGCGGAGATGTAGTCTTTCAGGGTTCCGACCATGGACGGTATCTCATCTTTCTTGTTCACGCAGCGCTGGAGGATCACCGCGAGAGACTGGAGCGAGGATGCTTCCGAACCCTGACCGAGCTGCTCGATATTTGCCTTTTCCTTATAAAGCTGCTCGATAGCGTATTCAAAATACGGTATCAGTTCGGGTATCTGCATATCAACGAGGTAGTCGTTGTATTCGTCGGGCTTCGGACCCGTTATCATGAGTATTCTTCTGTAGTAGTAGTTGAGGTTGTAAACGAGATCGTCAAGTCTTCTCATTACCTCGCCGATGCTGCCGGGTATAGCTTCGAGCGTGATAGTGTGCTCGCCCTCTTCGAGGTAGAAGTACATATCATCGTCACCGCTGTCGGTATAGGGCTGGTTTTTTCCCTCATTCCCGGACTTTTCCTTTGAAGGGTCGATGAGGTGTCTGTTGTACCAGTTCGGGTCATACTTGAATGTAACATCGTCAAGTTCCTTGCAGGGTACAACGCCGTCGATGTATATCCTTCTGTTGGAGTAGAAACCGCGCATGGTGTTCTGTCTTGCCTTGAAGGAGAACGCGTAGTAGCCGTCTCTCGGAACATTGAAGTTCCATGTGATAGCCTGCGTAGCCTTTTTCCATGTATCGGCGCCTATGGTGTTGTAGCGCTGCTTGGTCGCGTCCGACGGACTTGTATAGTATGAAGTTCTGTCGTAAGTCGCGTAAAGAGTGGAGGCTGTTTTGTAAAGGGGAGTTTCCGCCTGTATCACAAGGGTCTTTGTGCCTATATCGTTCTTGGCATTGCCGGCATAAAGTATCTCGCCGAAGGAAGGTGTTCCGGTGGGATCACCGTCGAGAGTGTATGCGGGGATCTCGCTGTAGTTTCTGAAAGTCATGGACTTCAGCGCGATATTCGTTCTTATACCCTCAATGGTCAGAGTGTGGGAGCCTGCTTCAAGGTGGAAGAAATACGGGTCATTGAACAGACCTTCTCTGTCCTTTACAGGATAAGTCACCCACATATCTTTTTCCTGCTGTGTGGGCTTCAGGTCGTTATCCTTCTTGTCTCTCTGGATAGTTCTGGTATTGTCTTCCCAGTATCTGTCGAGCGTTATGTCATTGCAGGCAGTGAACGGATATTCCCCGTCTATGCGCAGACCGACATCAATGGTGGTGCTTCCGCCGGAATATGTATAGTAGTAAAATTCAAGGCAGTAGTTGCCGGCTTTTTCCACATCAAAATTATAGGTGAAGGTGCCGCGGTTGTTCGTCCACGAAAGACATTCTGTCTCGCCGTTGGTGTCGATGATCTCGTACAGCGGAAGGACACCGTTCACATCCTCGGCTGCTTCACCGTCTTTCGCCTCAATGACTATCTGTGCATCCGGGAAAACGCTGTCCCTGTACTTCTCATAGTACGCGCTGTAAGCAGAGTCTCTGTTACCGGTATTCATGATGTTCTTGATAGTAGAGACTTCGCTCTCCTCCTCGGACACCTCCTCATTTTCGGCATATACGGGAAATGCCTGTGAGGTGAGTAACATCGCTGCGGTGAGAAATACAGCTAATTTTTTCTTGTTCTTGCCCAAAATAAGCTCCACCTTTCTATACTTTGTAAATGCTGATCTTATCGTTTTCAAGCTCGACGCGGACTCTGTCTCCGCCGCTTATGCCGAGCGATGTAAGATATTCTTTCGGTATCTGCAGTCTTCCTGCCTTATCGAGCAGCACAAGCTCCTCGTGTGCGGCATCCTCTTCCAGTGCGCGTATCTCAGCCTGCTGCTGTTCGCTGAGCTCCTCGAAGGAGATATTCGCGGGTATCGCCGACCTTTTTCGTATCAGCTCACTGGATGTCTTGCCGTCGCGTATCGCCACCACTCTGTCTATCGACTTTGCGAGCTTTACGTCATGCGTGACAATTATCACCGTGACACCGGTCTCTTTGTTGAGCCGCTTGAACACATCGAGGACGTTGTCGGCGGTCTTTGAATCCACCGCGCCCGTCGGTTCATCCGCAAGCAGCAGCTTCGGATTGTTTGCAAGCGCTATCGCTATCGCAACTCTCTGCTGTTCACCGCCGGACATCTGACCGAGCATCGAGTTTTTTCTTGCCGACAGCCCGACCATATCCAGCAGATGCCCTGCACGCTTGCGTCGGTCTTCGTAACCGCTCATCATCATCGGCATTTCGACATTTTCTATCGCCGTCAGATACGGTATCAGATTACGGGCATTGTTCTGCCACACAAAACCGACTGTCTTTCGCTTATATTCTATGAAATCGTTATCTGTGAATTTCAGCATATCCTTGCCGTCAACATACAAACTCCCGGCAGAGGGTCTGTCAAGCCCGCCGAGCATATTCAGCAGCGTGGATTTTCCGGAGCCGGAAGCTCCGACTATCCCCATAAGTTCACCGCGCTCCACCGTAAGGTCAAGCCCTTGGAGCGCCATGACTTCGATATCTCTGCTTTTGTATATTTTCACAAGGTTGTCGCACCTTACCATAACATTTTCGGGCGGTGCGAGCAATACTCTTTTTGGCATATCGGAGATCCCTATATATTATAATGGTATATCATTTCTTTTTATATCCGTAATCTCACCGTCGTTGAGGGAATACACGACATCAGCAAGTTCCATCATCGCTTCGTCATGAGTAGTCATCACGACGGTTATCCCGTCATCATGGACGAGTTCCCTGAAAAGCCCCAGCACGGCGGTACCGGTGTTTGAGTCCAGCGCCGCGGTAGGCTCGTCGGCAAGTATCATTTTCGGCTTATGTGCCACTGCTCTTGCAATAGCCACTCTCTGCTGTTCACCGCCGGAGAGTTCGCCGGGTCGGTGATCCATTCTTTTTGCAAGTCCCACCCGTGCGAGACATTCCTTTGCTCGTGCCGATCTTCCGCTCATCGGATAGCCGGCAAGACGAAGTGAGAACTCCACATTTTCGAGGGCGGTCATGGTGGATATCAGCGCAACGGACTGGAACACGAATGACAGCTTTTGTCTGCGCAGTTTGTCGCGCGCCGCGTCACCGAGCTCACCTATATCTTCGCCGCAAAAGTAAACGTTTCCGCTGTCCTGCCGGTCGAGCGCACCGAGAATATTTATCAGGGTGGTCTTGCCGGAACCGGATCTGCCGCGCAGGCATACGAGTTCACCCTCATTCACTTCGAGGTTGATATCGGTAAGAGCGTGTACAACACTTCC
>CAMHBE010000176.1 GCA_946183095.1 uncultured Clostridia bacterium
AGTCAGCAGCGGCAAAGTGACCGCAAAGAAAACGGGATATACCGTTATAACTGCGAAATACGACAAGCTTACCATGAAAATACAGATCAAAGTCACAAAGTAATATATAAACAACAAGCTCCCCGCAGATCATTACCTGCAAGGAGCTTGATTTTTATTTACTATGCTGTTTAATCATTTTGCTTAAAATAAGGAGTTTATTTTCAGCAAGTTACTTCATTTATGCCGTCGTTCTGAAATACATCGGCCGTGGGTCGATATGTATCTCACCGTCAATAATATAGTCATCTTCCCAGAAATTTGAAAGAATGATCACACAGGTGAATTTCCTGTCCGCGAACGCTTTCATTATCGCATCGCGTTCTTCATTTGTCATGATTGGCACATTGTCGTGCTTGATGAAGTTGATCATAAAGTTACCGGTACGGAACAGCTCGAACGCAAGCTCATCATTTCCGTTCAGTTCCGCTGTTTCTTCTATGGTCGGAGCGTCCTTTGATACACTGATATCGTAGTCGGCGGGATCCTTGCCCGGAAATATCTCTTTAAAAACGTCAACGGTATATTGCTCGGCATATTTCCGCAGGTCGGAGTCAGCGAACTTCCCGCGCTGCTCTGCTTCGAAGCGTTTCCGTTCTTTGCGCTCGGCTCTTTCTGAGCTCGCCGCAGCGATTTTCGCGGGGTCTTCCGGCTCACACGCACACAGAACAGTCATCGTCAGCATAACAATAAGACAAGCCGATATAATACGTTTTATCATAGTCATCACTTCCTTATCTCTTCGGCAGGAAGCCTTTCATTAATATAATTCTGAACGAAATCAAAGTCCGCAGCTCCCGCATAGATCTGATTGTGATAAAGCCGCGCATTGAGGAAGATAGTTTTCCTTCTCTTATTCGCTTTCATTTTCGTCACCCGATGAAACTCGGTGCGCATACTTGTGCGGATCAGAAGTCCCGCACTTACCGGCTGCGTCAGGATCCCCATACTTGCGGCAATCACCGCTATCCGCTTCATCAGTTCGGCAAGCTCAAGCGATCTGTCGAACTGGGTATGTGTTATTCCGTTCTCGTCCATTTCAAACATAACGCAGTATTTCCAGCCCGACATTGCCGCATATATGACATAACCGATGAATGACAGCAGCAAAATGAACGGCAGCAGGATCACAAAACCCCAGGTAACCGAAACAAAGCTTTCGGGGTCGAACTCCCATGTGAACAGGCTGATAAACAAGTTGATTATCAGCATCAACGCAATGCATATACCGACCGAGAGTACCACGACCTTGAAAATCGTTATGAGTATCGTAGGATCGCGCATGAGCTTATACTCGTAAGCCCAGCGATAAACACCGTCGGGACAGAGATATATGTTTTCGGTCACACGCTGTCCCTGTATCGGTGTACCGGGAGCAGTCTGCCGGACAGTCCGGGCGGACGGCACCGCCGCTCCGATCTCCGCTTTACCGGTCTTTGTCCCGCATTCGGGACAGAACCGTGCATTATCGTCTATCTGTATTCCGCAGTTCGGACAGAACATATCTTTTCCTCCTTGTTTCGTTTTTCAATTATACCGCATACAATTCACAGGAACTCCCCGCGCCGTCTGGCAGCATCACGGTTTTGCTCTTTCATTCGTTCCAACGCCTCATCGACAGTGACCGAGGTTTCTGACGGCGGCTCGGTCAGTCCGCAGCCGCCGAGAGCTATGCACAGCGCCGCAAGCAATGTTATTGCATTTTTCTTCATTTTCCTGTCCTTTCCGTTCGTATTTTCAGCTCGTTCATCACAAAGTCGAACTGCTCCGGGTCGGTAAGCAGGATACCGCCTCTGCCGCCGGCTTTTATTTTTATCATCGTCTTGTCGGCTGCGGGAACTATCGCCCGTATCGTGTTGTATCCGGCATTAAATCCGTAGCTTGTATCGCCGTGCGTCAGAAGTCCCGCAATAAGCTGAACTATGACGGTGAGGATATTCCTGCCGATGACCTCCTGTTCGATTGCCGAAACGCTGTCACGCTCTATACGGAATACCGCCTTGAAGAGAAAAGCCCGCTTTGCACCGTACAAAAGGCATATCAACAGATCTATGACTGCAACAACTGCCGCACCTATAAGACCGTGAACAACTACCGCGCCGAACGGTTCTCCGGCTTCGACCGCTGCGATAAGTATGAACACCAGCACCGCAAACACAGCGCAAACTATGTGTATCACCTTGAAGAACGGCATACATCTGAACACCGAGCGTTCCGCCGTCCACTGCCAGCCTCCGTCGGGAGTTACCGTTATCCCGGGCGGCACAGGCTTGTCGAGCCTAACATACTCTGTATCCGGCATTTTATGCTCCTTTCTGAAATATCCCCGACCGCCGTACCGACAGTCGGGGAGTTTGGTTATTACGCTTATTCCGTATCAGCCCACCGAAGAGGTGTAGCTGAATCCGAGCACTTCAATAGTTTCCTCCTGTTCGGTTATCGTACCGGAGTATATCTGCTTCTCGTCGCCGACCTGAACACGGACTATCCAGTTGGTAGACTTTCCTGGCGTGCGGTCTTCGTAGTTATAGACATATATCCAGTACTCGCCGCTCTTGGGGTTCGGGAAATACACGTTCTCGATCGGGTGCTCCTTCATATTCTGCGCGTTGTTCGCGTCGATATCAAGAGTACCGCCCTGTGCGGACGGGTTGCCGTGCCATATCTCCGAGCCGTCGGGAGTGAATACGTGCAGGTCGAGGTCGTCCTCGGAATCCCACATGAGCGTAATTGTTATCTCACCGTTGCCGGCTCCTTGATGAGTACGCTGATCGTTGATGCCATTCTCAGTCAGACTGCCGTTCGTGCCGCCGGAATTGCCGCCTGCGCCCGGAAGCTCACTGCTCCACTCGCAGATGAAATAATTGGAAGCAGTTCCGTAACCGCCGTAACCGTCGACCCACTGATAGCCGCGCTCTCTGTTCATAAAGACGTAATCTTCTCCGGCACCGAGACCGTTATTCGGCTCGGGATCTCCGGCAGAACCGCCAGGGTACCATGCCGTATAATTCCACGGCTCACCGTTGAGCCAGTACCAGTTGCCCTCCGAACCGTAATCCGAGCCGCCTATCCAGAAGTCGCTGTAATCTACCCGCGCCGCGAGCGAAGCAACAAAGTCCTGTTCGCCCTGTGAGGTGATAGTTGCAAGATAACCGCCTATGTTTTTGCAGTAATCGTTAGCTGCCAACGGGTCAAGCTCCTGTTCGATCACCGCGTAGGTATGACCGTTGTAAATTCCGGATACCGCGCCGTCGGGAATGCGTGCTGTCGTGCTTCCGGTATCGCCGCTCACGGGTGCGCTGCCGGTGATATATCCGGACGCTGTACCCACATTCGAGGGCATAGAGCCGTCTGTCCATTCGTAGGTATAAACGACATGACCATAGTATGAACAGCCTATTCTGATATTTCTGATCGTGCTTTCTTCATCGGTTAGGTCATACGGCTTTTCGGGGAACTTTCCTTGTACTGTCAGACTTGCACTGGTATTCGGTGCGTTGTCACTGTTCGGTGAGGCCGCTTCACAGCTATAATTTCCGTCATCATCGGTAAACCTTGAACTTTGCGTAAAGTAAAGATTATCGGCAGTATGCGATCCGCGCCAGAAGTCAGCCGATATGCTGATACTTGCGTATCCGTCACCCGTATCGTCTGCACTCACCCCAAGTGTTATAACTGCTGTTTCTTCGGGTGCGTAAGCGGTTTTAGGCAGCGAGAAAGTTGCAGATGCCTTGCTGGTGCCGACGTAATCACCGTACCAGTTTGTATAGTAGGGGTTGTTATAGGACAGAACGCCGTTTGTACCGCTTTCGGACAAGTCTATCTCGTACATATCCTCGCCCTTGTTGTAATGGCTGCTCGTTCCCTCTGAATACTTACCCTCTGCATCGTTATAGACATATGGCGTCACCTTCGTGAGCTTCCAGTAGCCGCCGGAACTGTCGGTGTTGTCCGTGCTGCCCGAACCTCCGAACGTGATCGTGAATATCACGTAGTCCCACGTTTCGAGATAGTAAACGGAATTGCCGTTGAGCGTGTATGTTTTGGAGGTCTCTCCCTGGAACCATTCTTCCTCACTTACGCGGTTCTTATCCGCATCTGACAGAACGAATATCGCGTCAGCTGTGCCGAAGTAGTCCTGCGGGTGCTTCATGGTGATCGTGTAGTCGCCCGCTTCGCCCGTTGTGAACTTATAGAAAACGTGCTCCTGACCGGCTTCCTCTATGGACTTGTTATCCACGGTCTGACCTATGCTTATCGGTATAGCGGTCGAGAAGTCGTCACCGCCGCTTGTCGGTGATACCGTGCTGCCGTTATTGCCGGAAACTACGCCTGTACCGTCGCCGTACTCGTCATACTCGATATAGAAGCCGGTCTGATAGCCGCTCATGTCCTCGTTGTCGAGGTCATTCCACGTCATATCCGACCACAGATGTCCGCACCATTCCGTGCCGCCCATATCGTTAGGCTCGCCGGACTTCCAGTGCGTGTAGCCGCCGAAGATCTCGCCTGTTACCCAGCTCCAGCCGTTGTTGTCGCCGTAAGCGCCTATCCAGCCGGTAGTGCCGGGGAAAGTGCTCTCGATGAACGCCTGCTCCTCGGCGGAGGTTATGGTCACAAGGTGACCGCCCATGGACTGGCACATAGCTCTCGCCTGTGTCCATGATATATCCGCGTTCGGGTAGTATTCATAGCGATGCCCGCCGAACTCGCCAGTAGGCGTTTCCTCCGCGCCGTTGTAGTCGAATTCATATATCGGGACATTCGTTCCGGTGGTGTCAATGGTGCCGCTGAACTCGCGCACCTCGCCGTCAATATCTACGCGGACGAGGTATGATGCGCTGTCATCGCTGCGGTCTGCGAACTGATTGAGGTACACCTTGTAGTGACCGTTGCGCGGGTTCTCGAAGTAGATGTTCTCCACGGGGTCAAGTATTCTCTGACCGCCCGCGTTCGCGTCAACATCAAGCTGACCGCCGCCCGCGGTCTTGTTCCCGTAGTAGATGTGCGCGTCTCCGGGAGCTTCACAGTGCAGATCTACGTCGTCAAAGCGGTTCCACA
>CAMHBE010000177.1 GCA_946183095.1 uncultured Clostridia bacterium
CATGCTTACGGGCAAGCGCATCGAGTGCCGTGCGAAGTTCGTTCTCCGCCGGCAGGAAGTCCAGCTCATAGATATCGACGAGCCGATAAGCGGATGACTCCGGATCCATGATATGAGAAAGAAGCATTCTCTCCTGCATCGGAATGAGGGGATATATTCTTCGTATATGCTCGCCTCTTTCGGCAAATTCAGCGGTGACGGCGCCGAAAACTTCCTCGTTCCAGACAGTCTCGCCGAGGTCGGACGCGGTAACGACAGGCTCCCGTACATTTTTCAGATGATCGGCAAGTACCCCCGTCTCTTTAAGGATACCGCGTGCAAATGACAAAGCGGTGTTCTCATCGTACATATCCGAATTATAGTTCAGGTACAGCCTGAAGCAGCCGTCTTCGACAAGACAGTTTACCGCCAGATCCGGACCTTCATTGTTGCGGTCGGAAGTGTAGTCAAGTCCCGCGGAGAAACCGTCCTTGCTGTCGGGAGCAAAATATTTCTTATTATCCTCGCCGCCCGAAACATCTCCAAGATAGTTGAACAGCAATCCGGACAAACGGTTTTTCTCAAAGCCGAGCTGCGTTTCGCCCTGCACAAAGGCAAGGATGTTATAGCCGACACCCTTGTTCGGAACGCGGCGGAGCGTCTCCTTTACGCGTATCAGGTCATGCTGTGCGTCACCGTTAAGGTTTTCCAGCACAACGGGGTAGTTCGATGTGAACCAGCCGACTGTCCTGTCTGTTATCAGGTTCCTGCCGAGATATTCTCGCCCGTGCCCCTCCAGCATTATCGACATGGAGTCTTTGCCGAATGTCTCCCGATAGCTTCTTGCCACAGCCGAAACAAGAAGGTCATTGATCTCCAGCCGATACGCCGACAGCTTCGCCGCAAGCATTTTTTCTGTTTCCGCTCTGTCCATTGAAACGTCGAGCTGCCTGAAATGTCTGCTGAAATCTTTGATATGGGATATATCCATGGCAAGGAGCTTCTTTGAAGTCTCCTGCCAGTACGGTATCTCCCGTGACAGGGTAAAGCTGTCCCTGTACGCCTTCATTGCAAGAGCATAGTCACGGTAGGTGTGGGTCTTTTTCGGCAGTTTCACGGGCTCACCGGAAAGCGCCTGACCGTATGCGGTCTCCAGATCTTCAAGTATTATGCGCCAAGAGATGCCGTCAACCACGGTATGATGAGCCGTGACGAAGAAAAGATACCTTTCCCCCGCGTGGATGAGCGCAGCGCGCACCAATGCCGCGTCCGCGTCAAGATGCGACTGGATATCCTCACATAACGCCTTTATTTTATCCGTGTCGTCGTCAAGAGCGTATTCCTCTATAGTCACTGCGTGCTTACCGGAAACAGCGGGCTTGACAAAAAGATGCCCGTCACGGAAACACGCCCGCAGCATATCATGCTGATAGGTGATACCGTCAAGCGCAGTCTGCAGCGCCGCCGGGTCTGCCCTGCCCTTCCACTCCAGCAGTGTGGACTGAACATAGCAGATGCTGTCCGGCAATCCGAGATCTTTGAAAAGCAGAAAGATACTGCTGTCCTCGATCATTCCCACGATAGGCTCCTGACTGATCTCCGGTTCTTCGGAGCTGTATTTCACACACAGGGCAATGCTCTCCACCGTGCGATGTTTCATCACGTCGCCGGGCTTCACTATGATCCCCCGCTCACGCAGGAAGCTGACCATACGGATAGCCTTTATGGAGTCGCCGCCGATGTCGAAGAAATTGTCCGGCGCACCGATATCCGCGTCACGTTCCAGCGCCCTTTTCATGCAGTCCGCGACCGCCTGCTCCGCTTCATTACGCGGGGCGACATATTCCGCCGCCTGCTCGTTCACGGGCTCCGGCAGTGCCTTGCGGTCGAGCTTGCCGCTCTGTGTCAGCGGCATATCGGAAAGCATCATATACACCGTCGGCACCATATATTCCGCCAGTGTTTCGGCAAGGAATCCACGCAGTTTTGCGGTATCGGCAGCGGCGTTTTCCTCCGTGGTATAGTAAAGGACGAGCCGTTCGCCCCTCACCGCAGCGGCAGCCTGCTTTATGCCGGGGTACAGGCTCGCGCGCGCCTCGATCTCACCCGGTTCTATACGAAGACCGTGCAGTTTTATCTGGTCATCAAGTCTCCAGAATATCCTTATTTTTCCGTCATCCGTCCACATTGCAAGATCGCCGCTGCGGTATGCCCTCATACCGTCATGCGTGAAGAACGACTCCGCTGTCTTTTCGGGAAGACCGATGTAGCCGCGTCCGACCTGCGCGCCGCAGATAACAAGTTCGCCCTTTATACCCGGCGGGAGCTCATTGCCGAAAGTGTCGGCTATGTAAAAGCGCGTGTTGAGGATCGGCGCACCTGCCGGGATCATCCCGCCGCCGGTCACGACTTCGGCAGAACAGCCCATGGTGGCTTCCGTCGGACCGTAAACATTGAGTATCACGCTGTCGTCACGCAGAGCGCGCAGGCGGTCATACAGACGGGCGGGGAAGGCTTCCGCGCCGATGTCGAAGAACGTTATCCGACGTAATGCGTCAAGGCTTTCGGGAATATCCAGCAGGTTGAGCAGATATGTCGGCGTGCAGGTGATGCCGTTCACGCCGTTGTCAGTGATGAGTTCTGCAAGGAGAGCCGGTGTGCGTATCTCCTCCTCCGATGCGATGACAACACGGTTGCCGTTGCAGAGAGGGACAAATTCCTCCACCACCGAGACATCGAAGGAGAATGACGCGAGCGCAAGGCAGACACGTCCGGGCTGCGCATAGTGCATGATCTCCACCGACTTCGGTGTCCTGAAAACGTAGTTGGCGATATTCCCGTGTTCGATCATAACGCCTTTCGGGCGTCCTGTCGTTCCGGAAGTGTAGATGCAGTACGCAAGGTCATGAGACTGCACCGCGGCGGCTGTTACCGGCAAAGAGTCACGCACTCCCGCCGACAGGAGCTGCTCGAACGTGACTACTTCATAACCGTCTCCGAGCCCGGGACGTTCGGCGCGTATTTTCTCCGTTGTCAGAAGCAGCGGTATGTTCCCGTCCTTCATGCAAAAGTCTATCCGCTTGTCGGGATGATCGGAAATGAACGGGACGAATGCGCCTCCCGCTTTCAGAACGGCTATCTCCGCCGCATACGCCCGTACTTCACGGTCAAAGAGAACTCCCACCATTACATCCCGTGCGGCGCCCATGCGTGCCAGCGCCGCGGCAGCTCTGTCGGAAAGCTCGTCGAGTTCCCCGAAAGTGAGCGTCCTGCCGCCGGCTGTGACCGCGGGCGCATCCGGTGTTTTCCTCGCCCATTGCCGTATCTGCTCATGCACAGGCGTAAAGCCGATATCCTCAAAGGTATCGTTGAACCCCGCGAGGGTATAGCGGTCAGAGGGGGAAAGCAATGATATACCGCTTATCCGTTCATTTGTCATAAGACCTTCCGCGGCAGTGAAGAAGTTCTCCGCGAATTTCCCGATCCACTCCCGTGAGAATTTCTCGTTGCGGTACTCTATAGTCATGCTGTATTCCCCGGCTGACGCGAAGAGCTGTATCGACATACAGCCCGTGACCATTCCGGTATGATAATTTTCAATGAACCGCTTATCCCCTTCGATAAGGGCGTTTCCCGCACCTGCGCCCATATTGTCGGTGAAAAAATCACCCTGATATATGAACTCAACATCATCGTTCACGGGGAAGGCTTTCAATACTTCATCGAAGGAAAATATACTGCTGCTCATATTGGCGAAGATCTGACGGCTCATAGCACCGAGAAATTCTCTGACCGTGATGCTTTCCGATAAGTTCCCGTAAACCGGTATGCGCCTGATGAGCGTGCCTATGGTACCCGACATTTCCGAAGATGTCCTGCCATTGAATACGGCGGAAAACGACACCCTGCGCGTATTAAGATATTTACCGAGCAGCAGCGCCATCGCACCCATGAAAAAGCTGCTCTCGGTAATATGCAGAGAAGCGCAGAACGACTTTACCCTGCCGACAGTAAGACCGGCGGGTCTGAACCGCATATTCTCGCTCACGCCCGGTGTGGGAGTCCCGTCGATGTCACCTTCGAGCGCAGGTATATCGTCCATATCACCGAACAGCTCTTCGTAGTACCTCTTCGCGGCATCATGTGTCCCGTCCAGCATGAGCCTTTCTTCGTCTGTCGCCGTCTGCTGTACCGTGCATTCCTCTCCGTGAAGCGGCTGCCCGGACAAGGCACGGTCAAGCTCCTCTATGATAAGGCTTATCGAGGTTGCATCCAGAAAAATGAGGTGGCTCTTCAATGCAAGATAACAGCGCCCGGCAGTCCTGTAGACCGCGAAATGGAACAGCAGTCCGTCCGTCATGGGCACAACGGGCATAAAGCGCCGCATGAAACTTATACGTTCCTCGCTTTTTCCGTCAAATACAGGGATGTCGATATCCGCGTCGGGTGTCATGACCATGTGGGGTATGCCGTCATCACCGACCCTGATGATGTACTTCATGGACGGGTGCGCGGCTACGACCGCCTTCACAGCGCCGATGATCTCGTCTGCCGATATGCCCGGAGCAGCCTGCATAAGATAGGGTATCGTATATGTGGGGTCGCTTCCTCCGGTCGCGGCTTCGAGATATATACCCATCTGCGTCTTTGTGAGAGGGTAATATTCCCTGTCCGTTTCCGGCATTTCCGTTTGCAGGGGTGCCGCATCTATATACGCCGACAACCCGCGCGGTGTCGGATTATTCATAACATCCATGAATGACAGCCCGGCGCGAAGATCTTTCAGCTTTGCCACAAGAACAGCCGCGCTTACGGAAGTTCCGCCGGCATCAAAGAAATCCTCTGTCACGCCGACCCCGTCTATACCCAGCGCGGCGGCAAATGCTGCGCAGACACGCTTCTCCGTTCCGGTCACGGGAGCAATGTATTCGCCTTCCGCTGCGGGAGGTGCGATAGCATCCAGCGCGGGATAGTCGATCTTCCCGCGGTCATTGCGCGGCAAAACACCGAGATGAACAAAATAGTCCGGGACCATGTATTCCGGCAGATACAGCGACGCATGGGCGGTAAGCGCGGAAACGTCCGCTTCATGTCCCGCGTAGTAACAG
>CAMHBE010000178.1 GCA_946183095.1 uncultured Clostridia bacterium
TACCGGACGCATTTACGACTGTTCCGTTTTTGATTATCATATCCATATCAAGTTCCCTCCTTAATGAATTTATGTCGGTATTAGCATATTTTGGTGCGGTTGTAAAGGGTTTTCAAAAAAATAACTGCCGCTGTCAGACAAAACGCTTGACATCGGCGGGAAACTGTGGTATAATTGCTTTAGCAACGGAGCAAAATGTTTGCTCTCGGAGCAGCTAAATAGTTATAGGATAACCACCAGCCCCTCGAAAGCATGGTGGTTATTTCCTTTTATCTACGCTTAGTACGAAACCACACGCGAATCTGAAATAACAATGCCCCGATGTGCGAAGCATTGAGCATTATCATATGTACTGTCTCGCCAATAAGCTCGATCAGTACGGATAAGAAACTCACACTTATCGCCCCCTTTGCACAGTCTCCGTCCTAAAGAACGGGAAAACTGCTCCTATGGCACGAGCCTTCCGGAGAGACGATATCCACCTTGCTTTACCTGTGCTTTAAGCGCCACGGCTTCATAGGTATTATAGCATATTTGGGCGGGAATTGCAAGAGTTTCCGACAGAAAATCCGCTGCCCCAGAGGACAGCGAATCGAGTTTATTCGGTTTCGGTTATTGCAAGCATTATCGCAGCTCCGAGCCGGAACCCCCGCTCGAAGTCAGCTTCACACTCAAGCTGGGACACAATGTGGAGTGCGTCTGTATTTCGACGTCAGCTTTGTATGCGCACATCCGTGTGCGCTTTTGGCTGACACCTTCAATGCCTCCTGCATTGGTGTCGAGCAGCTCCTTGCAGTCAGGAAACTGTTCAAGCAGCTGTTCCTCGGTTGAACAGATAGTCTCTTTGGCCTTTATGTACTTTTCGGTGTTCGGTGCCGGTTTCTCGCATTGAATGATCTCTCCGTAGTTTCGTCTGTCATTGTTCGTATGCAGCCGCTTCATTGATAATCCTCAAACTGCCATACAACACTGTCGTTGCTTCCTGTTTCCAGGAACGCTTTAATATCGTCCCAGTCTTCTCTGTCTGCATAGAACTTTGGAAAACTTCATTGGTACGCCCCGCCTTTACTTGAGGCGGGATATTTTTCTGCCTCGCTGCCCGGAGTTAAAAAAATCTAAAGCGTTCGGCACAGACATACAACAAAAAGCATCTGACAAAGTCAGATGCTTTTTGTTGTTCGTGAGAGTACCTTTATCCGTGCCGTTCTGTCTGCCGGAGCTCAACAAACAGAAACAGGACAGCGATAAGTGAGCCTGCACTGACATCGCTCAGAAAATGGGCGCCGAGAACCATTCTCGAAATACACACAAGGGCCGCAAATACCGCTCCCGCCGCAAACAACAGCACCTTTCTTCCGCAGATCCGGTCATATATATCCGTAAGCATCGGGAGCGCGAAAACAAGCCCCATACACATTGATGCGTGACCGCTCGGGAATGACCGGAAATCGTTCAGGGGTATGCCCATACCGTTTATCAGGCTTTCCGAGCCGGCAAACGGCAGATACCACGGCTGAAAACCTATCTCCGGGATATTACGTATTATCAGCCGGTACCGCGGTCTGCAGAAGATCATCTTCACTGCGGTCATCAGCAAGACGGAAATGAGCATTATTATGCAGAGTCGGATCAGCCGCTTCAACAGTCCATCGTCATACTCTTTCTTCGAGGAAAAATATCCTGCAAAGAACAGCGGAAATACCCCGAAAAGGGCTGCCGCCGCGATAACAGGCGGGTTATCTGTTACCTGCGGGAACAGCCCTCCGAGAGTGTCCTGCGAAAGCATACCCCACGCACATATAACACTTGTCGAAAGTCCAAGATATCCACACACAACAGTCCATACCGCCTTTTTCTTTTCCGACAGTCCGGAACTTCTCACCTGACGGCAGATTACTCCCATATAAAATACCCATATCGCGAAAAACGGATACATTCCCGCGATCGTTATGATCCTCCAGAATAAATTATCCGGTGAATAGACAGCTTCCGCGATCTCCATATCAAAGAAAGAACCTGTGACAACTCCCGCAGCTGACAGCACAGCGATCACGGCACCTGCAGCCGACATTGCCGCTTTACTCGTTTTATTCCGTCTCATATCAGTTCCTCATTCCAGGAAAACCTTGCCGAGCGTCCCGTCAACCCTTATCCTGTCTCCGGTATGTATCTGCGACGACGCGCTCTGACAGCTCACCACTGCGGGGATACCGAGCTCTCTCGCGACTATCACGGCGTGAGAGAGCGGTGCGCCCACATCGGTCACGAGTGCCGATATCTTCGGAAAGACCCTTACCCACCCGATATTTGCGGCAGGCACCACAAGAATGTCGCCCTGCTCGATAGAATCCGCATCGTCAATGTTTTTCAGAACTCGTGCCGTCCCTTCACACTGCCCTGCCGAACCGGCAACACCGTTTATAACCGCATCACCGGCTTGTTCCGCTGTTTCGCCGGCACGGTAATAACCGCCGGGGCTTCCGGCTGCTCTCCATTCATCGACAGTGAACCTTCCGCATATCATACTCGGGAAATTCGGCATCGACATCTGCTTTTCATAGTTTTTACGTCTGACAGATATTTTTCCGATGCAGCTGTAATCTCCCGAAAGCAGCGCTTTAACTTCGTCGATATACAGCATGAATATATCGTCGTTCAGCTGCGCAAGCTCCCCCGCTTTCAGAAGAAACTCTCGTATAACGCAGAAGATCCTGAGTGCATCGCTTCGTATGATCTCTCTGCCGGCAACAGCTTCCGAATATTTTTTCAGCATACGTCCGAGGCTGCCGGTCTTTGAAGGATATCTTCTGCCGAATTCTTCCAGTGCCTTTTCACATCGCTCTTCCTGTGCGGCTTTCATAGCATAGGCATCTGCACCGGAATTTTTATAGTCGGCAATAACATTGTCCGGGAAGTTCTCATCTTCATAGGGAAACGGCATAGAAAGCTCCATTTCATCAGCATCTCTGTGACCGTATTTTACGATGTATTCTTCCCTTGTCATCTTTCCGGAAATGACATCTGCGATGCCGAGGAGCGGACCTAAACTTTCGATATTGCCTTTGCCGGAACAGTCGGACATAAGCCTGTCTGCAAGTTCGGTACCGCATATCTTCTCAAGTTTTTCCCTTGTTTTGAAGAGCGATCTCACATCAAGTCCGGTCATTATTGCCGAAAGCGCACCGCCCATAAACGGTTCGCAGTCATTTGTCCATATATCAAGCAATTCTTTTCCGTCCGCGGCTTTCCGGATCATCTCAATTACTTCGAGACTTGTTTCGGTAAAATGTTTTTTCAGCTTCTTGGGTTTGTATTTGCTGTCCTGTTTTTTGAAAAAGCCTTTGAAGATATTTCCGGCAGCCTTACTCAGATGTTTTCTGTTATACGGATAAACCGGAATTTCCGTTTCCGGTATTCCGCCCGCAAGTTCTTTGATGATGCCGAATGCCTTTTCTTTCTTAACGCCGAACGACATTATCATCGAGCAGATACCGCTGATATTAAGATAGAGCTGACCGCAGACATTCGAGATGAGCGGAATACCTATCGTAGAGCCTATCATATTTACCATTCCGAATGTCACCGGTGATACCGGGCGCAGAAATATTTCGCCCACATTTGTTTTTGAGATAAGAAGCTCACCGCAAAGGCTATCGTTTATATCGAATTCATCATAATTATTGCGGAAGAGCGTGGTTATGGGTCTTGACTGGAGAATATATACCTTTCCCCGTGATACTGCCCACTCGATATCTTTCGGTACTTCGTCTGCGGAAACTTTTTTTGCAGCTCCGAACAGTTTCTTTGCATAAGGTGCCATTTCTTCGCTTCCGCGGTAAGAATACCTGACGGCGTCCATTTCAAATTCTCCGTCCATTCCCTCGCCCGAAACAAGCTTTTCTCCGACACCACGCACAAAACTTCCTGTCATCTTTCCTCTGCTGCCGCTTATCGGGTCTGCCGTAAACAGCACTCCTGCCAGTTCCGGCAGGATAAATCTCTGTATGACAACAGCAGTCCCTCCGGCGCAGGTTCCGCGCTCTTTTGCATACACATCAACACGCTCGTTTCCGGCGGAAGCGGCTACGGTAAGCACTGCTTTTTCTATGTCGGAAGGCTTTACATCAAGAACGGTTTCATAAGCCCCGGCAAAGGAATCATCCGAACCGTCCTCGCCGATCGCAGACGATCTTACAGCGTATGTATGATGCCCTGCGGACAGCTTTTTCACAAGCTGTTCAAGTTCATACGCCGCGTCGTTTTTCAGTTTTCCACCCTCAAAGGCGTCAGCGGTAATAACATATCCCGGCGGGACGGGCAGTCCCATACGGATCATTTTTCCGAGGCTCTCCGCCTTTCCGCCGATTTCAAGCCCATTTTCTAAAGACGCCGCAAGATCATAAATATACATATCATTCACCCAACATTCTTTCTATATTGCCGTACACATATTTTTTCAGTTCATCATCATTCATAAGATCAATCCCGCATACTTCTCTGATCTCATCGTGGCGCAGCACAGCAAGCTCATGCATACTTGACAGCTCAAACGCGATCAGTCTGCATTCGCCCTCGGTCTTCCTGCTGCCGAAATGCTGGCGGATAAGCTGCATGCTGAACCGCTTGTCTCCGATCTTTCTTGTCAGGAGCACATATTTCGTAAGAGCTTTGCAGTACTTGTAGTTTTCAAGCATAAGTTTAACTGTCCGGTAATGGATCTCCGCGAGCATTTCCTTCGGTGAGATACCGCTGCTTATTATCTCATTCAGCGCAGGCTCGTGTACCGGCGCTTCATTATGCATCTTTGAAAAGACTTCAAACAGCAGCTCTTCCCTTGAACCGAAACAGTAGTTTATCATAGCGAGATTAACGCCTGCTTCACGGGTTATTGCACGGGCGGTCACTTCGTCCGGATCGTCACATTCCGACATCAGCTTTTCCGCCGCATCAATAAGTGCGGTTTTGGTTTTTTCGAGATCTCGTTTCATACGCCCTCCATCAATTAAACACGTTTAATTGATGACATTATACACCCGTCGGTTTCATTTGTCAAGAGGGTAAATTAAATTTCATACAATAATTGAT
>CAMHBE010000179.1 GCA_946183095.1 uncultured Clostridia bacterium
CAATTTGTTCAGCATATTTATTCCCATAAGGAAATCCTCATCCGAATCTTCATCTGTGAAAGGGTCATATTTCTTGCCGGCGCAGCGTATGCGGACACCCGTGCTCCCCGTAAGGGCAAATGCACGAAGGTCTATGCTCACGATGCCCGGTGTTTTCTGGATTATGACATTAAGAAGTTCTTCGATAGCAAGTCCGAGCTTGATAGTCATTTTCATGTTCATATCGTTCTCGGCGCAGAATTCCTTTATTTTCTCGGCAGCGTCACAGGCTTCGTCCATATTCGCGGCGATCGAGAAATCAAGTATCTTATGTTCGCGTTCGAGCCTGTCATCAAGCAGAAGAAAAGCGGATAAAGGCCGGTCGGTCTTTCTGCTCCTCGACAGTTCAACCGCTGTCATGGCAGCTATCGTGAGGACAGTTGATAACACGGAAAGCGGCAGGAACAGCCACAGTTCGGCTCCGGAAACGGCAAGGACTACCGCCGCGGCAATGGGCATCAAACAGCATCTTGCGCCGGAAGCGATATTGGCTTCGGCTATAAGCCCTATGGAGTTGAAGTGCTTTTCCCATATCCCGCAAAGCGTTGACAATATCACGCTCAACCCGAGACAAATTATCGGAAAAAGCATATCGCTGCTCACGCCGAAGATCTTTTCTATAAGCCCGTGCGACAAAGCGGTAACGACAGCAAATATCGCTGAAAATGCGATGCCCGTGACAGCTTCGATCTTGGTCAGCAGGCGGATGCCGCCGTTTTCGGAGGCGGTATAGTACGCGCTTATCATGGGCGCTCCCGCCCTCGGGACACCCGAAACGATCATCAGCGAAAGCTCGGAAAGCGTGTTCAGGACCGCCCAGACAGCTGCTCCCTTCGGACCGAGTGTTGCAAGGATAATAGAGTTCAGGAATATCAGCTTCACAGCGTCGAAAAGGTTGCCGAGGGCTGCCGGTGAGCCGTATTTCAGCATCGCTCTGACCTTTTTCAGGGTGATCTTCACCCATCCGATATGGTAGTTTGAATCCTTTCCCGACAGTATAACGAATCCGTATATCACGGCAGCGGCGGAAGATATCACGCTTGCCGCCGACGCTCCGGGCAGCCCGAGATCGAACACGAAGAGAAACAGCAGGTCGAACACGACATCGGCAGCGACAAGTATTATGACCGACACTGTCAGGGCCTTGGATCTGCCTTCAAGCTGGAGATAGCTGAGGGGCAGATACAGGAACACCGACGCGCCGGAACCTATGAACGTCACCAAAGAATACGAATAGACCTGATCGGCGAGCGCACCGCCTCCGGCAAGAGCTGTCGAGACAGGGCGGCAGAAGATAACGCCGGACACGGTAAACAGTACCGTTACCGCGGCACTGAAGAAAAATGCGATACGGTAATAGTCCTGCGCACTTTTCATATTCTCCTTGCCCGCATCTCTTGCCGAACATACCGACGCGCCGCCCGATATCAGCGAACCGAATGTACAAAGCACAAGATACACCGGCATACTGAGATTTACGGCGGCAAGCGCGTCCTCGCCGAGCCTCTGCGATACGAATACGCTGTCTATCAGCGCGTTTATCGTAGCACCCAGCACCGAGAACATCACCGGGAAGAGCGTCCTGAAATACTCACGTTTAAGCAGTCTGTTATCCTGCCTTAATGAACTTTCCATTATTCAAGATCGAGCAGATCCACAAATCCCGTAACTTCAAATATCTCCATGATAGCTTCGTTTGCTCCCTTGACAGTCATAGAGCCCTGTTTGTTCATAGTTTTCTGCGCAGAGAGCAGTACGCGAAGTCCTGCAGACGAAACATATTCAAGTTCGGATATATCGAACACGAGTTCCTTTATACCGTCGAGAGATGTCTTCAGCTCTGCTTCGAGCTGGGGTGCAGTAACGGTGTCAAGTCTCCCCTCGACCGATATGGTAAGCTGTGTACCGTTCTGTGTCTTATTGATAGTCATAATGGTTTTCCTCCGTATATTTTCCGGTCACAGGGTCGATATTGCCCTGCGGCAGGTATTTCTTATATTATACCGTATTTGCAGAGATTTGTCTATATTTTTTTGCAATTTCGCAGGTTTTCGGAATGACAGACATTCCCGGAATGCCTAAAATCAGTCATCCAGACCGAGTGCGCTCGACAGTCCCGTCATATCGAACACATCCATTACCGCGGGCTGGACATTCTTCACGGTCAGAGCTTCACCGAATTTTTTTGACAGTCCAAGCAGCACTCTGAGACCGGACGATGAAACGTATGTAAGTTTCGCAAGGTCGAGTTCAAGCTCGGCAACTCCTTCCATATCGCTCTGCGTATCCTTATCAAAGGACATTGCAGCGACCGTGTCAAATCTCCCCGATAGCGTCATATAAAGCTTGTTTCCGTCTTTTTGGCTTGTTATGTTCATACATCCACACTTCTTTCATACGATTTGCTGCCTGTAGGTATGCGCCGCAAGGCACAATAAAACATTGCTGAGTGTCAATAAAGCAGGTGCGGCGGCGCATTCGCGCTTGTCTTTGCAGACGGCACAAGGGCTGCGCGCCCCACTGCACGATGCAGTGCTTTGACCGCCAAAGGCGTGCAGCAACACGATGTTGCGGACGCTGCCGTCAAAAGGGCGCACGATGCGCCCAAACAAACGGCAGTAAAAGGACTGCACGCTTACCAAGCGGTCAATAGTTGACCTGCGGCAGCCTAACGCTGCACCGAAATGATAATAAAACCAATAAAGCTTTTTGATATGATATTATATTATATCATATTTTTATGAAATTGTAAAGCCCAAACTTATAAAAAGAGCAAAACAGTCTATTTTAGCGGCGTGCGTTGTGCGATATGCAATACTTTATGGATATGAACGCATAAAAACAGCGCCGCACGAATGCAGCGCTGCAATACATATTACAGATGATACCGTCTTCTTTATCTCAGGCGGAACTTCTCTACAAGGTCGTTCATCACCTTCGCCTGCGACAGGAGTTCCTGGCTGGACGCGGCAGTCTCTTCGGATGTCGCACTGTTGGTCTGTACGACATTGGATATCTGGCTGATACCCTCGGAGACCTGCTTGATAGATACCGCCTGACTGTCGGAAGAATCAGAGAGTTCGTTTATCGAGCCGGTGATAGAGTTTATCTCCTCCACCGTTGCGAGCAGGCTCTTTGCCGTTTCGTCGGCGATCTTCGTTCCCTGATTTACCGCGGCAACGGATGCCTGGATAAGGTCGGCGGTGTTCTTTGCCGCTTCGGAGGACTTGTTCGCAAGATTTCTTACTTCGTCCGCAACTACCGCGAAGCCCTTGCCCGCCTCACCTGCTCTTGCAGCTTCAACAGCCGCATTGAGCGCGAGTATATTGGTCTGGAACGAGATATCTTCGATGATCTTGATGACCTTGTCTATCTCAATGGAGCTGTTGCTGATATCCGCCATGGACTTTATGAGTACCTGCATACTCTCGTTGCTTTCCTGAACGCTTTGAGCGGTCGCTCTGACGCTCTCGTTCACATTGCGTGCATTCTGCGCGTTCTTGTTGACCTGTTCGGACAGTTCCGCGATAGTAGCGGAGAGCTGCTGAACTGCCGCCGCCTGCTGCATTGCGCCCTGGCTGAGATCCTGCGCACCTGCGGAAAGGCTGCCGGCACCGGAAGATACCTGCTGTGAAGTGCTGTCTATCTGCGAGATGGTAACGTTCAGTGAAGACGAGATGTTGTCGAGGGCATCCTTTATCTTGGAGAACTCACCGACATAGTCAAGTTTCAGGCTGAATGCGAGGTTGCCGGCAGCTATCTCGTTGAGGATCGCGGAGATCTCGTCTATGTAATCAACATAGGAGTGGAGCCTTTCGGCGGTCTTGCCGAAGTTGTCGGAAAGCGTTCCGAACTCGTCGTTCGACTTGTAATCCACCTTTGTGTTGAGGTCGCCGTCCGCGATGCTCTGCGCAGCCCTGTCCAGCTTCTTGACAGGACGGATGACGAGTATCCTGATCATAAGGAATACGATAGCCGCAAGCGCTACGATAGCGATTATCGCGATAACGATAAGGGACTGTGTGAGTTTGTGGGCATCCACAAGTATCTCATCTTCGGGAACATAGAACACGGCTGCCCAGTTGCACCCTGGGACCCACTTTACATAGCAGTCCATTTTCTTTCCGTTCACGACTGCTTCATGATGTCCCTCGCTCTTGCCCGATATCCAGTCAACTGCCGCGCCATAGACAGTGTTCTTGTCGAGCTCGTCGAACGCCTTGCTCATTATGGCTTTATCGCTCACGCCGATGATTATTTTTGCACCCGCGTCCGCCATGAATGCGCCGCCCGTCTCTTCGAGCCTTACCGACGACATGATGCGGGAGATCTCTTCGAGCTGTACATCGCCCGCCGCAACGCCGCGCGCAGCCCCGCTCTTATCCTTGAGGACAGCGGTCGCGGAAACTACCATGTTGTTTATGGTAAGATCGTAGTAAGCGTCACCGAATGCGAAGCTCGGGTGAGAAAGACCTTCCTTGTACCAGCCTCTTGTCGTGGGGTCGTAATCGGGGCTCGGAAGCTCCCAGTTAGCAAATACCTCCTTCTTTTCGGTAGCTATGTAGATACCGCCGGGACAGGCGCTGCTGAGCCCCTTTGTATGGTGAACATAATTTGCGGCGTCGTCTCCGGACAGATCCATGTACTCTATAGTATCGCGCTGTGCATCGAGATGTCCGATGATATCGTTCATCCACGCGGAAACTTCATTTACCGCGCTGTCTGCGCTTGTTTTAAGGAGTTCCCGGCTCTCGCCTTTGAGGATGTCGGTAGTGGTGGTCTGCACGATCAGGAGTATTGCCGCGATCGCAACGATAATAATAGGGATGAGCACAGCCATAAGTTTGATCTGGATGCTTATCCTTTTGCGGGATGTATTTGGGTTCATCACATTTTCCTCCTGTTATTTCTAACCATTTTATCTATTTTAAACAAGGAAGTTCTTTTCGCTAATCTCGAAGAACGGCCTCGCACTAAACTCATACTTCGCTTTCAGCTCGTCTTCGCCAAGTTGCTTTCTGTCA
>CAMHBE010000180.1 GCA_946183095.1 uncultured Clostridia bacterium
TCTTGCTTGTGACCTTGTAGGTCTTTTCGGCTGTTGCTGTCGCGGTAACAGATGTGCCGTCAGCCGAGGCGAATACCTGTGTACCTGCTGATGCGGTGAGTATCATCGCACTTGCAAGCACGGCGCTGATCGTTCTTTTGAGTCTTTTGTTCATGTTTTAATACTCCTTTGAATAAATTTGTATATATCAATATATCCGGAATGCATCGGATACACCGATAATCTTATTACAACCGGCGTTATCTGCGTTTTCTGCTTACAGCAGCAATTGCGGCAGCCGCACCGGCAAGCGCTGCCGCAGAGAACAGATCGTTTCCGGTAGCCGGGTTCTTGTCTGCCGCACCGTCGGTCGATGAAGATGCACTGACAGCTTTCTCGGTGAAGGTCAGCGTTTCGTCGAACAGCGCACCGTAGTCGATATATTCACCGAAAAGCTTAACTTTGACGCGGCTGGTTATCTCGCCCGCTGCTGCATCCTTGTTCTTCACGGTGTAATGATATACAAAGGTCTTTATTTCGCCGGGCTTGAGGGATCCTATCTTTGCAAGGGTAAATTCTTCGGTCTGACCTATAGTAAGAACGATCTCCAGATCATCATCCTCGGTGAATTCAATAATGCTGTTGTTTTCGACTACTACTGCACCCTCGATCTGCTCGCCGACATCGTATGTGTCCTTTTCCATGTCGGTATTCACATTGATGATCGTGAGTGCCTCGGTCTGCGGATAGCTTCTGATCGGAAGATTATCGTACTCAAAATTGTCATCGTTCAGATCAGCATTCATTGCTCTAAGGCGAGTAATGATATCCGACCAGTCTGTCCATGCGTTTATATCGGTAAGGCTCGTTCCTACATAGCTCTCGCCGGGATTAACCACACCTTTTGCATAATAATTAACTTCTTTATCTTCTTTCGCATAGAATCCCTCATTCACCAGCTCTTTATAGAAGACCGTGCTCTTATCGTCTGCTTTTGCTTTGATAACTATTGAATACTTTTCCCCCTTCGGGATATAGCATGTCTTGCCGATATCCGCAACGTGATAGCCGGCGTAATTGAAATGATCCTCTGCGGTCGCGACACAGATCCCGTCAACAGGGCTTTTGGCATCGTCCGAAAGCAGATAAACGCTGAACTGGACGTCTGCATCGGCTTCCGTAGTTTCAAGTCCTATGTAGCGAGCGGTGCAGTTGTTTTGGGCAGTGAATACATTTGCCATATATACATCGCTGTCGAAAGATACGGAATTATTCTCGTATGATGCAAGGAAGTCATACATATCTATATTGCGCGAAAAGTGATCTTCGGAAGTGTCAAAGTCGAAGCTTTCGGCAAGCGTAAGACTCTGGTCGTAATAAGAAAGCCAGAAATAACCTGTTCCCGCATTGCCCCATGTCGATTCTATATTGCCTTCTTCATCTGTCGTTTTTGTTCCCCAGCTGTTCTTTACGAGGAAAGCTCCGTTGCCGCCTATAGTGCCTTTGGGGTCATTGAAGTATTCCTTCGGGAAGTTATCATCGTAGCCCACAACACAAACAGCGTGATTTGCTGATATCACTTTGTTTACAGATTTTTTGTCGGATGGGTCATACTCTTTATCGTATGTGTAATGCGCCCAGTATTCCGCAAGCTTATCGTCGGTCTTGTTTCCGTCCTTATCCACGAAGCTGATGAATGAGTCTTCGGAAAGCCCCTGACCCGGTCTTGACTGATCGGCGCGGAATGCTATAGAGACAGCCCTGCCGTTACAGAGTTCTGACTTTATGGCATCAACACCTGTCTGATTGAAGACATAGCCGCCTTCATCATCAATAAGTGCCGGAGTGGGCAGCATATTACCGTCTTTCAGAGTATAAAGAGAGAGAAAACGGTTGCTCTCATCGAGCGTCCAGTCGCCATTGGAAGAAGTTTCCGCTACGGTAAACTTCTTCACTGCGCCGCCTGTATAATCGGGGATGACCTTTGTCCCTGTTATATAGCTGTTGTAAACTGTGGCCGCGGTTTTGTAGTCAGTCTCTTCATAGCCCTTTGCCGTCCATTCGTCCTTGATGTCATCAACAGAGAGCGCATCTCCGAAATAGGTAGTGAGCTTTAACAGATCTTCTGTTATCGTTCCGTCCTCACATATCTCGTAAGAGATGACCATTTTCATGAGATACTCCGTATCTGTGGTCTTTTCGTAAGGCACTATTGCTTCAAGTGTAGGTCCCATTCCTGCGGAATATACCATTGTGGCGTAATTCATACCGCCTCCGATGTTATATACTTTGTCAGAAACTCCGTCCGGGGAAGTCTCATAATCATACATCATGTAGTACCCCTCACCGCTCTGCGAGGAATACGTTTCGCTGTCTTCGGGAAGTGCCGTGTAAGAGAACCACGCAAGATGCTTCTCGGAAAGGTCGAACATATTGTCCACATCACTGCCTGTTTCGGCGTTGTAATCGTGACCCAGCTCGTACGCGAGACTTGTTTCCGAGGCAGCTGTCGCGCCGAAGCTCCAGCACGTCCCCCACGGATTCTGTGACTTTACCGGAGAAACATAGTTCTTGCCGTCAACGTCTCTCAGGTCGAACTTTGACGGAAGTTCCGACACATCAACGTCAGGCATACGCCAGCTCGGATAGAAGAGTTCGTTATGATCGCGCAGCCTCTGATCTTTCACCAGATCGTTGGCGTGGATAGCATTAACGATGTCATCAGCAATAACGGTTTTCTTTGCGGCATAAGCCGATACGCAGTTTGCGGCGGCAAGTATAACCGCAAGTGCGCCGGAAACGACAGTTTTGATTTGTTTTTTCATGTAAAATACCTCCTGCTTGTGCATTGTTTTTATCTGCGTTTTCTGCTTACAGCAGCAATTGCAGCAGCCGCACCGGCAAGCATTGCAACAGAGAACAGCTCATTGCCCGTTGCGGGGTTATTTTCTTCAGCCGCGTCAACCGATGAAGAACTGCCTTCGGTTTTCACCGTGAATGTGAGCGACTCACCGAACAGCGCACCGTAGTCGATCTCCTCGCCGTTCATCATAACCGAAGCGGTACTTGTCAGACTGCCTGCGGCAACATCCTTTTCCTTAACGGTATACGAATAAGTGAACGACTTTTTCTCCCCGGCTTTCAGACCTTTAAGATCCGCGATCGGATAATTCTTTACATCATCGCCTATTGAAACAGCAAGCTGCAAGTCGATATAATCATAATCGACTTTGCTGTTATTTTCGACCATGATAACACCTGTCAGCTTATCGCCGACTTTATAGGATCCCTTTTCCGTTTCAGCGTTCAGGTTGAATATCGTAAAGGGCTCGGTCTGCGGATAACTTCTGATCGGGAAGTTGTCGTATGATGTGCCGTGCGGGGCAAATTCAAGGCTGCGTTCTCTCAGCTCGGAAGTGACATCAGACCAGTCGATCCATGCATCGGGGTCTTCAAGGCTTGTTCCCACGAAACTCTCGCCGGGATTTATAATGCCTTTTATATTCACATCATAGCCGCTGGTTGCCGGGTCAAGATCGCCCGAAATGTCATGTTCATTGAACACCTCGGCATAGAACAGATCGCTCTTTCCGTCCGCATCAGCCTTTGCTACAATGGAATACCTTGTACCCTTCGGCAGATAAAATGTCTTACCGATATCCACAACATGATATCCGGCATAATTATAGTGCTCGGTAGCTTCGGCGAAAATCAAGCCGTCAACAGGGCTCTTGGCGTCTTCGTTCAGCAGATATACAGTGTATTCAACGTCAATGTCAGCCTCCGCGCTTTCAAGACCTATGTAGCGTACCGTGCAGTTGTTCTGCGCGGTAAACACATTCGCCATATACACATCGCCGTCAAACGACTTTGAATTCAGTCCGGAATTAGGGATAAAGTCATACATATCAATGTTGAAGCTCTCTAAGCTTTTCTCTGTATCGAAATCAAAGCTTTCGGGCAAATCAAGGCTCTGATCATAGTAAGACATCCAGAAGTAACCGCTGCCTGCATTACCCCATGTGTTTATCACCTTTCCGTTGTCGTCCAGTATCCGGGTGCCCCAGCTGTTCTTTACCAGGAATGCGCCGTTGCCGCCGATCGTTCCGTTCGGGTCGTTGAAGTATTCCTTCGGAAAATCGTCATCATAGCCCACAATGCACACGGCATGAGTCATGGATAACTTTTTGTTCACAGAGTTCTTATCTGTGGGATCATACTCCTTGTCGTATGTGTACTGTGCCCAGTATTCCGCATTCTGATCGGTCGTGCTGTTGCCGTCCTTGTCGATAAGGCTTATGTAGCCTCCGTCTAAGTTGAGTACATCACCGGGCTTTGACTGATCCGCCAGGAATGTTATCGAAACGGCTCTGCCATTCACAAGCTCGGACTTTATAGCGTCAACTCCGGCCTGATTGAAGATATATTCGCCGTTTTCCCCCTTAAGAGCAGGGCTGGGCAGCATATTGCCGTCAGTAAGGGTATAGAAGCTCAGGAAGCGCTGACTCTCGTCAAGTGTCCAGTCGGCGGTGGAGTTGTCCACATAAGCTATGAAGCGTTTCTCGTCATTCATCTGTTCCTGCTGCTCCGGGGTCACATCAATATGTGTGATCCCCGATGAAACAAACATATATGCAAACTTTGCGCCGTCAGGAACGGCGTCTTCTGTGTACCCCTTTTCTAACCATTCTTTTCTGAGTTCTTCGACAGATGTTTCTGATGAATCATATTCTGTCTTGGTACACGAGAGGTCACCGGTCTTTGTCATCTCATAAACATAAAGAGTTATGACCGGGTTTTCATTTACAGTAGTCTCTTCATAAGGAACAATTGCTTCAAGGGTAGGACCCATGCCGGCAGAAAACATTGCCGTAGCGTAGTTCATATAGCCGCCCTCTTTATAAACTGCTTCTGACAGAGCAGCGGGATCGGCTTCACCCGTTAAGTCAAAATGATAGCCTTCTCCGGCCTGCGACGGATATTCCTTTGAATCCTCCGGAAGTGCAACGTAGGAGAACCACGCGAGATGCTTTTCCGACAGGTCGAACAAATTGTCCTCGTCGCTTCCTGTTTCCGCAT
>CAMHBE010000181.1 GCA_946183095.1 uncultured Clostridia bacterium
CGTAAGATTTGGTAATATATAGGTTCAATCCCCTCCGCCCCTCAAAATGATACACCTGTCCGATTTTCCGAAAACAAAAGTAATACAGCCCACAATCGGCTTGCTTACGCCGTTTGTGGGCTGTATATACTTTTTGCCTTGTAAAGATGTCTCTGCCGAACGCTTTAGATTTCAGGGTAAAACAAACCCTCCGGCAAGAAGTATCTTGCGGAGGGTTTATAACGGTGGCGCCGTCGCGCCTGGAGCGGATAGCGGGAGTCGAACCCGTCTCGTCGGCTTGGGAAGCCAAAGTTTTACCGATAAACTATATCCGCATAACAATATATATTATAGCATAAAATACCGAGTTTGTCAAGAGATTTTTTGAATGTATCTGATATCCCGATCGGTCGCTCTCCAAAAGTCAAGGGTACTCCAAATTTTTTTGCTCGGTTATTTGTGCAAAATATTTTGAAGCCTCCCCCTTGACTTTTGTCGTGACGGCGTGCTGTGTCGGCTGCACCGACGGGGCTGGGTGGGAAGCAGGAACTGACTGCACCTCCCCCGCCGAGCCTTCAATTATAGCACGCCGCACCGCTCTCTGTGTCGTGCAGACTTGAAGCGCTCGCCACCTCGGGGCGGATAAAAAGCAGGAGTTTTAGGCACTGTCACATCTGCCGCAGTTCCCGCAGCCGTTGCAGGAAGGACGCATCCCGCAGGTGTTGCACCTTTCGCGGAAAAACGGAACATAGCGGTCTTCGTCGCTTATCGGCAGCCCCCACTTGTCCGTGAGCTTGAAAACGAGCGGCTTGCCCGGAAAACTCATGCCGGACTTGTGTGCCTGCTCGCTCTGTATGCCGTTCCCCTCTATTCTGTAGAGCTTGCCGTCTTTGATGAAGCGCCTGCCCGTACCGCAGAATGTGAATTTAACGTTGTTGTCCTCGCATTCGAGGCGCAGAAGTTTCACCCAGTCGAAGTTGCAGGGGCGGGCACCGTCGTAGTTCTCGCCGTCACAGAGCACCTGTTCGATCTGCCCGGTTTCGAGGTATCTGCGGATGCTGACCTGCCCGATGAACGGCGCACACATCACGCCCTTGTGTCTGAATGGCAGATCCAGCAGTATGGGGATTCGCTCGTCGGCACGCCGCTGGTTTTCGGCGGTAACGTTGAAGAAGATGTTCTCCCAGCCGCCGCCCCAGTCGTCGGGAAGGCACTGCGCCACACGTTCGGGACGTTTCGTGAGCAGAAAGAAGATAACGTCGCTGCGTTCCCGCATTATGTCCCACGCTTCGCCGCGCCATTCGTCAGCCTGTTCGAGAAAGAAGTCGGAGGTCATGCAGACGCGGATCATCTCGCCGCTCTTTATTTTGTAGTTGCCCTGTCTGTCGGTCTGCAGCGGATAATCAAAGCCCGCTTTCGTGCGGTATATCTTTGAACCGTCCATGTCCCTCATCTTGTCGAGAAAGAACATATAACAGTTTTCGCAGCCCTCGCTCTTCCTTATGCAGCCGTGCCACGGGTTCCAGATGTCGTGCATAGTCTGCCCTCCTTTCCGTGATACGATGATACATTATTATAACACATAATGGCGGGGATTGCAAGCCCGAAAGACTTGACAAAAAGAGCGGGTCATGGTATAATAAGATAAATGATTTTATAGCGAAAAGGTGATAACAATGAACAGAAACGAGCGCCTCATCGCCGAAGTGGATGCAAGCATGGCGATAGAAGGCATGGCACTCACGAAAGCCGATAAGGAAAGGCTCATGGGTTATCTCAAAAGACCCGACGATTTCGGCAGGATAATGAAGGAACTCGTCAGAAAGCATACCTTCGGCGGCGAACGCGCATAACAGGCGGTCATGCTGGAAAAATACAGCTACGATTACGAGCACGACAGCAAATACTGCTATGCGGGTTCGGGCGTGCTCCGCAACAAGCTCAACATATCCGACGAGTCAGACCTGCGGGATGCCGAACGCGAGATAACCTCGATGTGGCTGCTGCGGCTCAAAGCGGAGCCGGTCAGGGGAAGTTTCGACCTCGACCACCTTCGCCGCATACACCGCCGCATTTTCTCCGATATCTACCCGTGGGCGGGGAAGTGCAGGACAGTCGATATCTCCAAAGGGAACGTGTTCTGCCGCGCTATGTATATCGGAGAGTACGCGCGGGAACTGTTCGGCGGGCTTGCGGAGGAGAACTGGCTGATAACAGCGCCGCGTGAGAAGGTACCCGAAAGGCTCGCGTATTACCTCAGCGAGATAAATGTGCTGCATCCCTTCCGCGAGGGGAACGGCAGAACGCAGCGGCTTTTTACCGAGTATCTCGGGGCGGTGAGCGGATATCACGTTGATTTTTCGGATGTCACCGCAGACGAGATGATACGGGCAAGCGCCGATGCTTTTGCAAAGGACTACGGCAGGCTGAACGGGATGTTTGCGAGAATATGCACGCCGATAACCGTGTCCGAACAGAGGAAAGCGATAGGTACGTTCTTCGGGGTCCGCAGTGTGCAGATGAAGATGCTGAAAGAAAAGAAATAGAAATGGTGGTGTCGGTCATGCGGCATCACCATTTTTTATTATAATAATTTATGTTTCGACACTGTCTGTGAGGGAGTTGTAGTATGACACGAAGCAGCCCTCATGCTTCTTGCTCTCGTATGCAGCCGTGTCAGCGCGCTTGTACAGTTCGTCGAACGTGCATTTGTCGTTGGGCGAATAGAATGCGACACCGATGCTGACGTTTATGGGGGAGCCTTCAAGCTCTGTGATGCGCACGCTCCTCAGGTTGCTGAAAAGGCGATCCAGTTTTTCGGACGCGAGCTTGCGGTCGCCGATACCCTCCGCGAATGCCGCGAACTCATCACCGCCGAGCCGCATTACGATGTCGCTGCTGCGGAAAGCGCGTCTGAGACAGTACGCGAGCGCTATGAGCACCTTATCGCCCGTGGCGTGACCGTATGTATCGTTGATGTGTTTGAACTTGTCCGCGTCGAGCAGCAGGAACATACCGCCCACATCTTTATCCATGAGCTCACGGATCTTGTGTTCGCCGCTGCCGCGGTTGTTCACGCCTGTCATGCGGTCTGTTTCCGAGAGATATTGCAGCTTGTCGCGTCTGCGCTTTTCTTCGTCTATCTGTTCCACCATGAACAGTACACGGGTCGTCTTCCCGGCGGGACTGCGTTCGGAAACTATGAACCTTGCACGGCACCAGATATCGTTTGACTTGAGATATTCGACGGTAAGGGTATTGCTGTCTGTCTCGCTGAGACGCTCGTCAAGAGTACCGAGGTCGAGGAACTGCTTTACGTCAGCGCGGGACATTTCGGCGGTGAGCGCGTCCATGACGGTGTAGAGCGTTTCCTGAGCGTTGGTGCTGCTGTTTCCTATCATTTTTTCCACTTTGGGGTCTTTTATCTTTATACAGGTGAAGGTATTATTTACAAGGTCGATGTCGTGCATGGACAGGTAGATGTCGGAAACGGAAGATAACTGTGTATTGAGTCTTTCGGCGGTGAGAGTTTTTTTGCTGATGTTGATGAGCACCGACACTACTATGCCGATCGTTATGATGAGGAGTACGATCGTGGAGATCATGATAGCCCGCAGAGGTATGAAAATATCACTCGCGTCGATGACGGAAAGGCTGTACCATTCGTTTTCGATAGGTGTCACATATACCATGTACAGCGTGTTGTGGTAGTTTATCGTGAAAGTAAGCTCATTCTGCATGAATATCCGGCGGGCTATCAGAGCGCCGAGGGTGTCGGTCTCCTGAAGGTAGTTCCTGCCGAGGTGCTCCTTGACTGAGTGTGCAACAACGCCGCCCGTACCGTCGATAACGACAGAGTAGGAGCCGGAGTGTTTCGCGGCGGACTCCTCCATTATCGCCTGAATGGGTGCAAGGGTAAGGTCAAGGGCGATAACGCTCTCATTGTCACAGAGCATTACTGCGAGCGTCATCATGACGGTGCCTGTCTGCGCATCGAGATAAGGGTCAACGAGAGCGAATTGCCTGTTCATCTCTATGGCTGCGGTGTACCACGGGCGTTCGGTGGGAACGTAGTCGTCTTCGGGCACCCAGCCCGCGCCGTCGAGGTATTCGCCGCGTATGTAGCCGTAGATACCGGTAAAGTTCTCATTCCTTGCATTTGTGATAGTGTCGGACTGTTCGGTCATGAAGGCAAGTATCTCGGCATTGGAGGCATTATCCCGCAGCATGGTGTTCACGCGGTATTCTGCGAGCTTCATGACATCAAATCCCGAGATAAGGTAACGGTTGAGCTGTTCGGCTGTAAGTGCGGAATCAAGCTCACCGCGTGTGAGGATGCTGTCTCTGACGGAAGAATATGTGACGAAGAAAAAGACGACTATCATCGCGATAAAGAACACCGACACCAGAGTTGATGCGATGATGTTCTTTGCGCCTAAGTTTTTCAGAGCTTGTGCATTGCTTATGCCGTTATTGTGCTTTTTCAATTTCCTCTCCTTTCCTGTCCGACGCTCCCGGAGTACCGCCGAACGGAGCAGATATATCAATGGCACCTCAGAATAGTTATGGATGTCGAAGGTTCATTTTTGCATTTAGATTGATATATGATATATTATAGCAAAAATATGTCTCTGTGTCAATTTCTATTTTAAATAATCAGACAGAAAAATCACATACGGCAGCACGATTTGTTGAAATTGCACAATGATCGGTTACGATTCGAGACGGTCTGAGTGCCGTAAAAATGCGGTAGTGTGTCCGTTCGGTAACTTTGATGGGTCGAGTTGCACAATCTTGAAGGCAAAATTTGGTGATGTTCAACAAAAAGCGCTCTACTAATTTGAAAAATTATATAATTTTAACGCTTGAATAATGTTTAACAATATGTTATAATGACTAAAATATAGATAAATTGGTATTTAACGGTCTTTGGACACCAAAAGACCCGTACCGGAATGTGTGAATGAAATAAGAAGATGTTCCCGCAGAACGCGGGTACACGACAGGAAAAGGAGCAGAATATGGGCTATTCAGAAGCATTGAAGAATGTCGGCACATCCTACGAAAAAAACGCGCT
>CAMHBE010000182.1 GCA_946183095.1 uncultured Clostridia bacterium
CTTGACGGTGATGATAAGTTCCGTCCCGACGCCCTTGAACGGCTTGTGGGATATTTTGAACAGACAAAGGCACAGGTGCTCGTTTTCCGCAGAGAGTATGAGCTTGAATTCCCGGATATGCTTGCAATATCCGAGACGATCCCGTATGACACTACACGCGAAATTATAATGCCGGATGTCAAGTTCGGCATGGAAAACCGTGTGTACAATGATTTTCCGTTTTTTATCACAAGCAGAGCCTTTGATCTTAACTTCCTCAGAGAAAACGATATCAGCTTTGACGAGAATATCATTATAGGCGAGGATATATTCTTTAATCTGGAAACGATACATCTTGCGGACAGGATAGCTTTCCTGCCGCAGTTTATCGGTTATGTCTATTATATCAACTCAAAGTCGGCTATCGGCGGCGAGAAGACAGATGAAGAGATACTGCGGATAGTTCACGGCTTGCAGATAGTAATAGAGAGAGCGCTTGACTACGGACTTTTTGTAGATAACATCATTATCGCGAACGCATTTGTGCTCAGCCGTTATCTCGGTTCTCCGAACGTGAAAATGGAGACGCGTATCAAGGTAAGGGATATATATGAGCCTTATCTCAAAATGACCTCACCGATACCCGAGGGACGCTTTATCGAACCTTTCCGGACTATGATGAACGTTCTGCCGTCCGAGATACTGCTGAATATAAAGCGGTTCGAGCAGGCCGACGGTAATGCGCCTATGAACGGCTTTGATGTGCTGAAGGGCATTCTCGCCGACAATAAGGATACCCATTACGGAAGAAGATACCACTTTGAGGATATCCTTACACCGCGCGGATACCAGTCGCAGGTACCCATATCCGATCTCGGCGTATATCAGCCTATGATAGATGTCGAGAAAAGTATAGGCGATACCGGGATCTATGCAAAGAATAAACCGCAGTGGTATATCCGGCTGATGAATGATATGCTTGTCCCCGTTTCCGCAAAACAGGCTGAGAGCTTCGGTGACGCATTCAGAAGACAGCTTGCCGGAAAGAATATACTTGTATGGACGGAGGACAATAACCCGGTCGCGCCCTCAAATAACAACGTATATACAAGTACCGTGCCGTGGATCACATTGGACGAGTACCGCAGAAAATACAGATATGATCTTGCTGAAGCTTCAAGGCGATTTGTTTTGCCGTTTGAGATAATGTATGACCTTGATTCGGGCAGCGATAAAAGTTCACAGCCGGTAGCGGATATAAACTATTTGAAGCTCCTGCTCTGTGCCTCGACCCGCAATATAGATCAGATAGTGCTGTTCGGTTCGTTTGACCTCGGTTCCTTGAAATCCGGACTTGCGGAGTGTCTCGCGGAGATAGCGGACGATATAGAAGCAGGAAAACTTCTGAAAGAAAGACATTATCATGAGTCTATGCAAAGGATACTGTCCATGTATCTTCGTCCCGACCCGGAAAGAGCGAATGAGCTGCGTGCTCTTGCGGAGCGTGCGGACGGCTTCACATTGGGCGATATCTGGAGCGGGCTCTCGGAGATAACCATGATATGCATTCATCCGACAGCCGATAGTCTGACAGTGTTTGACGGCATACCGCTGCGCCGCAGTATCATTTCCACAGAGTTTGGTATTATCGGCAGTGCTTCCGGCAAAGATGGCATATATATGCTCAATACGGAGTCGATATTCTATGAGTTTATCCCCGCGGGAGCTTCTGCGGACGAAAGACCTCTGCTTGCCGAGGCACTTCGCGCCGGAGATAAGGTGAAGCCTGTGATAACGACGGATGCGGGACTGTACAGACTTCCGCTTAAAATAATGATAGAGGTAGTCGGTATCGAGAATGGCAATATATTGTTCAGACCGTGCAGATAAGGAAGGAAATGTTTTTAACCAATGGTAGCAAAGAAACGATTTGACGCGATACAGACATTGCGCTTTATGTGCTTCCTGATAGTATTCGCGGAGCATGCGGGATTTTACAAAGTGTCGGGAATACCCAATTTCGGCGAGATGTGCATTATGAGCGTATTTCTTATGATGTCGGGCTTCCTTATGGTATTTTCATATATGGACAGGGATGTCCCTACCGATCTGCGCGGCAGCTTCAGGTTCAGCACGGGCAAAATAAAGAAGCTGTACCCGCTGCACGTTGAGACTGCGATAATACAGTTTGCTATAATTGTGTGGCTGTACTGGGAGTTGTTCAGCAACATAGATCAGCTGCACCTTGAAAGCTTCCTGTTCCGTTTCGGTGTCAATCTCGGACTTATGCAGGCATGGGTTCCGGATTATCAGAACTATGTATTCAATTTCAACGGACCCTCGTGGTTCCTGTCAGTAATGCTCTTCGCTTACTTTATGTTCCCGCTGTTTTTGAAGCTGCTAAAAAAGCTGAATGATACAAAAAAGCTGATAATACTTGCCGGCGGCATGATAGTTCTGTCTTTGTGTGCGACGGTCATTGTGGGTGTTCTCACAGGCTTTGATGACAATACATTTGTATGGTTCACGCAGAACTTCCCCGTAACGCGCACCGTTGACTTCCTTCTCGGCAGTATCATCGGCTATATCTATGTAATGCGGCGGAAAGAAAAGGACATTGACGCAAAGGAACGTTCAAAGGGAAAATGGACGGTCATCGAAGCTATCGTCATTCTGCTGTTCTATATCGGCTCGTATGGTCTCGCCGCGCTCCTTATTCTCGGCGGTGGGAATGCGGGAAAAGCGGTGGTGTTCTGTTCTCCGCTGTTCTCCTGCCTGTTCGCGTTTCCGATGCTTATGGTTTTCGTATGGAGCAGAGGATATATCACAAAAGCTCTGTCGTGGAAACCGCTGGTGTATCTCGGCAATATAAGCATGTACACATATCTTCTTCACTACATATTTACACAGTTCTGGGCTTCTTTCCGTCAGAAAACAGGATTTGATGATCTGTCCGGGGACTTGGTATATATTCGTTGGATAGCGATAATCGTTGAACTCGCGCTCACTATAGGAAGCGCGGTGCTCTATGATAAACTTCAGAAGAAAAAAGCTGCAAAAGCGAAGGCTAAAAAAGAAGCCGCATCGGCGAAGGTGATGCAATGAAACTTCTCGCACGATTTACCGCAAAATACAAAGTGACATTGGTAATGATAATACTGTTTTCGGTGGCAATGGTAGTTTTCCAGCTTTGGAATGCAGGTTTTATTGCCAATGTTACCAATGACACGATAGAAGCGCTCGATGGTAAGATCACCGATGAGCAATTTAAGTCAAAGCTTGTGCAAACAGCTTTTGATATGCTTGTTATAATGGTCGGAATGATGGCATCATCGGTACTCGGCGGCTATTTCTCGGGGCGCGTTGCAGTTCATGTTTCGGAGGATATCCGCAACAGGATGTATGAAAAGACTATGAGCTTTTCGCTTAAGGAAATGAACGATATCACCGTCCCTTCGATGATAACCCGCTGCACAAACGATGTACTTCAGGTGCAGAACGGTCTGTACCTGTTGCTTACAACTGCACTTCCGGTACCGTTCCTGATCGTCGGCGGTATTGTCGGAGTAATGCAGTATCAGCTTTCAATGGCGTGGATAGTCGCACTGGCAGTAGGGCTTGTAAGCGGATTGTTTGTTCTTCTCATCCGCAAGGCTCTGCCGCTTCATCAGCGTATGGCGGTCGAACTCGACTCATTGAACCGCGTGACCCGTGAGGGAATGACCGGTATCCAGATGCTCCGCGCTCTCAATCGTGAAAAGTGGAACGGTGACAGGATACGAGACGGGAGTATGATGCTGAAAAAGACCGCAGAATCTTCCGGATTGATCGAGGCGGTTATGCAGCCCTGTATGTATCTTATTCTCAACCTTTTAAATCTTCTTGTGATATGGATAGGAGGGAATGCGGTAAGCAAAGGTACGATGCAGGTCGGCGACATAACTGCATTTATAAACTATCTTTATATGGTGATCTCAGGTCTTATTATGGGAGCCGTGGTCGGTCTGCAGATGCCGCGTGTGGTCATCGGCATGGGACGTATCCGGGAGGTGCTTGACACCGAGCCTGCAATATGCGACGGCAAGGGTTCGGATATTGCGGCACTTCCGAACTGTGATGTTGAGTTTGAGAATGTAAGCTTTCGTTATTCCGATGAAGCGGGAATGGTCGTCAGAAACATATCATTCACCGCAAAACAGGGAGAAATGACAGTCATTGTCGGAAATACAGGCTGCGGCAAGACCACGCTGATGCAGCTTATCCCGCGTCTTTATGACGCAACGGAAGGCACTATCCGCATCGGCGGAACGGATGTGAGGGAAATGAAGCTCAATGAGCTTCGTTCTCTGATCGGATATGTTCCGCAGAGAGCGTTCCTTTACAGCGGCAATATCCGTTCAAACATAGCATTCCGCGATAAGGGGATACTTGATGACGAGGTGGCGAGGGCTGCCGAGCTGTCACAGTCGATGCAGTTCATAAAGGCGAAGGAAAAAGGCTTTGCTGAATGGATAGCACAGGGCGGAAGCAATGTTTCCGGCGGTCAGCGCCAGAGGCTTACGATTGCCCGTGCGCTCACCGCATCACCTAAGATACTTATACTCGATGACAGCGCATCTGCGCTGGATCTTGAGACGGGACTGAAGCTGCGTGACGCGATACGCAGCATAATGGGTGACATCACCGTAATATTCGTTACCCAGAGACTTTCATTCATACGAAACGCCGACAGGATCGTTGTTATGCAGGACGGCGAGATAAAGGCGGTCGGCAGGCATGAGGAATTGAAGCAAAGCTGCGGTATATATCAGGATATACTTCAGTCGCAGATGGGGGCTTGATATGGCAGAAAAGAAAAAAAGCAACTCATTTGTGAAACTGCTCGGAATGCTCGGAAAAGACAAAGGCATGGTGGCGTTGTCTTTTGTATTTGCACTGCTTTATGCGGTAACGCAAGCTGTGGGTCCCCTTTTTCTCGGGCAGGCAATTACAGTGGTCGCCGATGGAGTAAT
>CAMHBE010000183.1 GCA_946183095.1 uncultured Clostridia bacterium
TTCTCACAGCTTCTTGCCGTTGTAGGTGACTGTGATGTTATCTGCGTTACCTGCGGAACGGTCGTTGCCGAGATCCATTTCCGTCCAGTCGGAACGGTGTATGCGCACATTTACCGTGAGCGTATCGCCGCCCGGGAGTACGCCGCTTTTCAGTGAGACTGTGCATTTTGTGTCGGCGTTGTCGGCTTTCGCGGATGAGAATTTTCCGGAGACAGCATCGGTAACGGCTGTGTATGTGCTGCCCTGCATATCCGCGTAGTCACACTCGAATACGAGATCGGCACCGCCGTCCTTTGTGAAGAAGTAGTCGGCGGTAAGTTTCGACAGGTCAATGCCGCTGCTGCCGGTGTTCTTTATTTTGAGCGAGAACGAGATAGTGTTGCCTTTGCCGGAAGTCTGCTGCTGTTCGAGCGTTACGCTCACCGTTCCTTTGTCTGATACCGGAACGGAGGGAGCTGTAGTGCCTGCGGGAGCATCACCGCCGCTCTGCGGGGCGGTAGTCTGTGCGGGCTTGATGTCCTTTATCGCGTCACCGGTGTTCTTGTCGTTCGGTTCGGTGCCGAAAACGAGCCTGCTGCCCTCATAAAGCGCCATGTTGTACGCCTTTGTGAGAGTACCCATAGACACCGCGCCCACATCTATGTATGACGGGTCGTTGGAGTTGTCCCACACGCCCTTCGTGTTGCGTATGCGGAACTGCACTTCCTTTTTGTATGCGTCCTGACTGCCGGGGTAGATGTCCGTACCGGTGAAGTCGATAGCTACATAATAAATGTTCTTGTCCTTGTTCCAGCAAAGCACGTCAGATGCAGAACCTCCCTGCATATAGTTCGTGGTCACCGCAAGGTCGGAAACGCTGCCGCCTGCCGCGGTAATCTCGGAAATGTCAAAGAAATAGCAGAGTTTAAGGTCGTTCGTGTTTCGTGCGGGGAACGCTGTCTTGTTGTAAACGAGAGCCTTTATCTCAACGAAATCATCACCGTTCACGTTTATAGTCGCGTCGGTGTAAAGCTCGTCGTCGGGTGTCTCGACAGCGCCGAAGTTCTTCAGCGTCTTGCCGCCGTACTCCTTATAGAGCTTTGCGAGCGCCGCGGTAAATCCCGCGTTGTAGTCGCACGCGACCTCGGTGAGTTGGTACTGGTTGCGGTCGTCGCTGTAGCTGTCGTTTCGGTCGGGACCTCCCACAAGTGCGCCGTACAGCACATGACGGGTGTTTGCGGGGTCATTGATGTTGTTCGTGTAGGAGCCGTGCGCGGTGCGGTGATGGGGGTTCTGCGGGTAGTTCTCGCCGAATCCCACAACATAGCTGCGTCCGGAGCTTCCGAGTGCGTAATCTATCTGCGACTTTGCAAATGCACGGTACTGCTCCTTCTTTTCTGCCGATGTAGGCTTGCCGTGCTCAGCGTAGGAGAGTGCTACAAACGCGGCAGTTGTCGCATAGCGCAGGGGTCCCCACTGGTCGCAGTATGCCATGCCTTTCGGGGTCTTGTATATCTCATTGCACCAGTAGTCAAGGTTCTTTTCCATTGCGACGCGGTAAGTCGCGCTGCCCGTTTCGTTTGCAAGAAGCAGAGCATTGCCCCACGATTTGTCGTCCCAGCAGAGCGTCCATTTTACATCGCCCTGTCCGAAGCCGTCCTTTGCCTTTTGCAGGTAACTCTCGTCACCGGTCGCCTTGTATATCCAGTACGCGGCAAAAACAAGCTCGTCGTTGAAGCCGCCGAATGACTGATAGAACCCGTTCGCCGCCGTGTAGCCGCTGTCGGACCTGACTTTCTCCGCGTAGGCGAGAAGCTCCTTCGCGTGTTTTACGCACTTATCCGCATACGCCTTGTCGGTGTCCTTGAAAACCGCGGCGCAGGCGGCAAGTGACGCGGCTGTACCGGCAGTCACCGTCGAACCGGGGTTGTTCAGGTCTACCTTGTAGGACGGGCGCTTCATCTGCACATCCACCACTTCGGCGGGACCCCACCAGCCGTGATCGGCGTTGCCGTCACCGACCTGATAATAATACACATTCGGCTCGGGGTGGCACTTTATGAAGTAGTCATTGCCCCAGCGTATGTTGTCGAGAATGTAGTCGAGCTGCCCGCTCTTTTCGTATGCGTCCTTGTCTTCTATGACCGACCATGCCAGAAGCGCCGTGCTGTAGGACATGGGCAGGTTGAATTTTACGTTATCGCCCGCGTCGAAAAATCCGCCGGAGAGGTCGAGCCCGTTGTCCTGACCGTCTTTAAGGCAGGAGTCGCCGCGCCAGTTGCAGCGAAAACCGTCGGGCAGGTCGCCGGAACGCTGCAGGTCATAGAAAATTATCGACTTCTGCAATGCTTCGCCGTAGTTGTATGTGCCTGTGCCGGAAGTTCCCTCATAGCCGCCGTCGGGGGAAAGTCCCGATGCGGGCTTGTCCGTTTTCGGCTTTGCAGTCGTTGCCGCAGTTGTGGTGGTATCGGCTGCGGGAGCGGGAGCTGTTGTTGCCGCAGTGGTTCCGGGAGCGGCGGTCTGTGCGGTCGTATCTGCGGGAGCGCCGGCGGTATCGGGTGCGGCGGTTGTATCATCCGGCGCAGTCGTGCCCTCTGCGGAACTTTCCTCGCCGGAGTTATCCGCATCGGTCTGCGGACTTTCTTCCGTCACTTTATCCTTGTCGGACTTTGCGTCCGGTTTTTTCGTTGTTTTGTCTGTCGTATTGTCTGTCGTATCTCCCGCAGTCGTGCCGGCGGAAGTTTGGGTATTTGCGGCGGTCTGCGGAGCCGCTCCGCCCGAGCATCCCGACAGTGCCATTATTGCAGCCAGAAAAGCTGCGGTGATCTTGCTTGTTTTTCTCATAGCCCCTCCGTTTAATATTATAATGTGAAAATGTGAATTGCTCCTTTACGAGTCCCGGCATCAGTTATGCCTGTATCGGTCAGCACAAGACGATGACGGGAGCAGTTCATTTCAAATTGTCTGTATCGCTTTCGGTTCCTTTGGCGTCCAAAGGAACCGGGTCGGGAGTTTGAGGGGAGGGCAGCGCCCTGCCCTCATGCGCGTATGCGCGGTCTCGAGCGGCAGCGGCACTCTCAGGTTATCGTGCCTCTGATGTTTCTGCCCTCGTCGTAGTTGTCGAGGAAGTGGTGGTATTCATCGCCTAAGTGGTAGGAGATGAGCGTCTGGAGGTTCACGTTCTCGACGCTTCTGAAAATGTGCATCTCGACGGCGGGGTCTATGACTTTGAGCTGTTTCATGAGCATCTTGACTTCCTGACGCTTTGAGCCGCCGTCACCGTTCACCGAGATGGACTGGGTGACGCTGCACGCACAGTTGAGAAATACCAGCCCGTTGAGGTCGCGCCACCTTATTATATCTTCCTCGCGCACCATGTACATCGGGCGGATGAGCTGCATACCGGGGAAATGCTCGCTGTGGAGCTTCGGCATCATGGTCTGTATCTGCGAACCGCAGAGCATCCCCATGAGTATCGTTTCTATCACATCGTCGAAATGATGCCCGAGCGCTATTTTGTTGCAGCCGAGTTTCTGCGCGTTCTTGTAAAGATAGCCGCGGCGCATCCTCGCGCACATATAGCAGGGGTTCTTGCCTATGACTTCCACGGCATCGAAGATGCGCGCTTCAAATATTTTAATCGGTATGTCGAGAAGCGCCGCATTGTCGATTATTCTCTGACGGTTTTCGGGGGCGTAGCCGGGATCCATTACCAGATATTCGGCTTCAAACGGCACCTTGCTGTATTTTTGCAGCTGTTTCATGCACATTGCCATGAGCATGGAATCCTTGCCGCCGGAAATGCAGACGGCTATCCGGTCGCCCTCCTGTATCAGCTCGTAATTCTTTATCCCTTCGAGAAACTTGCCCCATATCGGTTTGCGGAATTTCCGCACTATCCGGCTCGTTATTTCGGCGGCGATATCTCTTTTTTCTTCCTGCATCTGTCCCACCTTATATTATATAAAACCAGCTGTCGTCCTGCCCGAGCTGCTGTTTTGCGGGAGCGCCGGACTTGCCGAAATTGAAGCTGAGTTCCTGATTTACGACACTCACTTTCGCGCCTGCGGGCACCGACTTCGTGATGAACGCGTTACCGCCTATGACAGCGCCCTTGCCGATGACCGTATCTCCTCCGAGAATGGACGCACCCGAATAGATAGTCACGCCGTCCTCGATAGTGGGGTGGCGCTTTCTGCTGCGAAGGCTCTGACCGCCGCGGGTGGAGAGCGCACCGAGCGTTACGCCCTGATATATCTTCACATTCTCGCCTATCTCGGTAGTTTCGCCCACAACGATGCCCGTGCCGTGGTCAATGAAGAAGTATCTGCCGATAGACGCGCCGGGGTGTATGTCGATACCGGTCTGCGAGTGGGCATACTCGGTCATTATGCGCGGTATCAGCGGAACTTTCAGCAGAAACAGTTCATGCGCTATGCGGTTCACGAGAATCGCGAAAAGTCCGGGGTAGGAGTAGATTATCTCGTCCTTGTTGTATGCGGCGGGGTCTCCGTCAAAGGATGCCTGAACGTCCGTTTCTATATACTCGCGTATCTTCGGGAGCTTTTCGAGAAATGCAAAAGTTATGTCCTCGGCACGTTTCGCGAGGGTCAGCTCGTCGATGTCGTGCAGTTCCTCATCGTAGCGGAGAACTATGGATATCTGCCGTATCAGCTTGAATATCACGTCCTCGAGCAGCATGGTGATGTTGTTGCGGACGGTATATACGCGGTAGGAGCGGTTGCGGAAATATCCCGGGAATATGATGCGCCGCAGACTGTAGATTATGTCGATCACGACTTCTTTGTCGGGGTGGTCGAAGCTCTTCACTTCATCTATCGTCCTGCCGCCCTCGTAATCGGTGAGCATATCCTTTACGAGCCCGTTTATCCTGTCTTCGATCTGCTTCATGGCTGCCTCCTGTGTGGGTATATTCATACCTTAATTATATGCTTTCAACCGCTGTT
>CAMHBE010000184.1 GCA_946183095.1 uncultured Clostridia bacterium
TGGATAACGCCTGCGGAACTTGCGGCGCTTGCGGAGAGGTACGTTCCCGCCGGAAATACCGGACTGGCGTTCACATACAACGAACCGCTCATAGGATATGAGTTCGTGCGGGATACGGCAGAACTCACACATGAGCGGGGAATGTCGAATGTTATGGTAACGAACGGGACTGCGGAGCTGCACGTCCTCGAAGAACTTCTGCCGCACATCGACGCAATGAACATCGACCTTAAAGGCTTCACCGACCGGTACTACAGGGAGGTGCTCGGCGGTGACAGGGGCATGGTGATGCGGTTCATCGAGCGTGCGGCGCGTGACTGTCACGTTGAGCTGACCACGCTGATAATACCGGGGGAGAATGACAGCGCTGAGGAGATGAGGGAACTTTCGTCGTGGGCGGCGGGCATTTCCCCGGATATCCCTCTGCACATTTCGAGGTTCTTTCCCCGGTTCCGCATGACCGACCGTCCCGCAACGGATGTTTCGCTGATATATCGTCTCGCGGATATCGCCCGCGAACATCTCGGATATGTATATACGGGGAACTGCTGAATGAGCAGTTCCCCGTGTTTTTGTTATATGTCGGTTTTGTTTTCCCGATCGTTCAGATACAGCGCGTGACCGAGGGTGACTGCGATGAACTCACCGCGGTTGCAGATATCGCCGCTTATCTCACATACCAGAAATCCGTAGATTATATCACGGAAGAAAACGGGGAACGTTACATAGCTCGTACATTCGGAAGAAAGTTCGCCGCGGGTGAATATTTCCGAGATACGGCATTTTCTGCGCTCTTTCGGGAGAATGTGGGATTCGCCCTTTTTCATGACGCACAGCAGGTCTATGTATTCCGGGAAAAGCTCCTCCTTGTCCGCTTCGTAAATGACAGGTTCACTGAAAAGGAAAAGCCCCGCGTTGTTTATGCCGAGGTCGGCAAAATTGTCGGTGATCGTCTTGAGATCGCTTTTGCCGGAAACTGGATATGATGTTTTGACGATAAATTCCATGAGCGCATCGGCGTCCGAGCGGTGTTGTGCATTGTCGCGGATGTTCTTCTCGGTAAGGACGGTGATAGCCTTGTCCTTCATGTGCAGGAACAGACGGTTTATGTAGGTGTTCACTGCCGCGCCCTTCATTTTCTGTGCCTGAACGATCCTGTCCTGAAGGAGATTTATTGATTCGAGCAGCTTCTCGCTGTCGGTGTATTCCATTGCGCCTTCATCAAAGAATATGTCTATGAGCCTGCCTATCTCCACAAAATCCTCAATGCTCAGATACCGGCGGTTCATTGCGTTCAGTATGCGGGAGATGAATTCGCAGTACAGCCTTCGCAGATCGACTGAATACCTGTCGGGTCGTCCGATGCTGTAGCGGTAGAAGCAGTCGTCGAACATCCTGTAGATGAAATCGCTGTTTGCGCTTATAAGATCTCTGATGCTGTACTGGTAGGTGGTGTACCGGTATGAAGCCCTGCCGTACAGGCGGGTGGATATGAGTTCGGAATGTACATCCTCGCCGTTTATCATTTCTATAAGCATTTCGGCGGCTCTGTGGCCTATGGGCACCGAACCCGCTCCGATAGATGTCAGCGAGGGCTTCATGTTGCTTGCCATGCGGGTGTTGTCGAATCCCACGATGATGATATCCCTGCCGGGCACGAGCCTTCTTTTTTCCATGACCTTGTAAAGTCCGACAGCCGCTCCGTCGTTCACGCAAAATATCGCTTTTACATCGGGATTGCGGTCGAGCAGCCTTTCCGCAGCTTCTTCGGTATTGCTGGACATATCGGTAGGCTCATACATTTTTTCACGGAACATGATGCCGTTCGCTTTCAGGCAGTCGATAAACAGCTTCTTTCTCAGTCTGGCTTCGTGGTTGTCATCTCTGCCGCCGAGCATACATATAGAGGTTATGCCGTTTATGTTCGTGAGACCGTTTATCATCTCATCTATGCCGGGCTTGTTGTCGTAGCATACTGTGACCTGATCTTTGAGCCCGGACGAGATGAACACCTTCGGGATGCCCTTATACTTGCGGAGAAAAGAGTTCCTTGTTACGCTGTTTTTCTGCTCGTCCATGCTGCCGAGGTGCAGGAGCAGACCGTCTGCGCTGCAGAGCGCACCCAGCTTGTAGATAGTGTTATAGACCGATTTATAGAGTATCGTATCGGGGGAACGGTCGCTGCCGTCAAAGAATTTCCCGCCTATGACTACAAGGCGGTGTTCCTTGCAGTTCGCGATAGCTTTCACGGCGCCTTTTATCACGTCCTCCGCGAAATCGGTAAAGATATCCTCTATCATCAGTCCGACCAGCTTATTTTTCTTCTGCATGGCTCATACCTCCGACGGACGCTGTACATCCGCTATGGCGGGGGACGGCTTTGAGAACAGATAACCCTGTGAATAGTCTATCCTGTATTTCAGCAGAAGATCCTGTATATCGCTGTTTTCCACATACTCGGCGATTATCCTGAACTTGCCGTCGTTGAGTTCCCGCCACCCAGCTATCAGTGCGATAAGGTTGGCGGACTGCGAGTCGATGCAGCAGTTCTTAACTATAGAGCCGTCGATCTTCAGATAGTCGCAGTGTATGTTTGCGATATGCAGCAGGTTGGAATAGCCGCTGCCGAAATCATCTATAGAGATCTTTCCGCCGAGACTGTGTATCATATCCACGAACATGATGATGCTGTCATAATCCTCGATATCCTCGTTTTCGAGTATCTCGAACACGAAGTTTTCGGGATGCTTTGCGGAAGAGAGCTTGTCATAGATGAACTCGACGATCATGCTGTTGGAGATATCGCGGATCCCGAGGTTTATGCTGACGCTCTTATCCTCGCTGTCCATGAATTTCTCAAAGACTTTTCTTATCATGATAGTCGATATGGTATCATACAGCAGACCGTAGCTTCTTGCAACATCGAGAAAATCGCCGGGGTACCATATCTTTCCGTTTTCGTCCTTGAGTCTCATAAGCGACTCGTAATGATGTATATAACCGAGCTTGTTGTCGTATATCCCCTGGAAGAACGGCACTACCGAGTCATGCGCGATAGCGTAGTTTATGACGTTCACCATGCGGTAGCGCTCTCTGATGATGTTCTCGTCGAGCTGTTCGTAACGGGTGTCGCGGATGTAGAACTGCACATTGCGCTTCATCATATCTATCCTGCCGGAATTGTAGGCTGAGTCGATGTTTTCCACAGTGCAGCCGTCGATGATGCAGAACATCGGGACTATGGCGATATGTTTTGTGGAGGCTTCAAAGAGCTGCCTCTGCAAAAGCTGCATATCATACACGAAGTCGGAGAGCGTCACCATGTATGACGGCGCACCTATGGCGATGTGCCACGAGCTTATCAGGTAAACGGTGTAGTGGCGTTCTTTCGCGAAGCTCGCGCACATGGAGATATAGTTCTTGTATGTAAGACGTATGAGGTTTTCGGGGAACACCATTTTCATGCTCGGCGTATCCACGACGTTTATCATGCAGACGCGGTCACAGCCGTGAAGCTGTATATCCATGTTCATAGCGGCGCTGTTGGGCAGTTCCTCGCTCTCGGAATACAGAAGGCTGAGTTCGCATTCCTTCACGAAGCTTCGGAGTTCGTCCGCGATATCGGAGTCGGTGCTGTCTCTGAAACGCTGTCCGATATCCATAAGGTAGCGCAGGAGCTCATGGTTGTCGGCAGCGAGAGTATCGGTATGCTGGAAGGCGTAGGGGTTGAACTGCTGGAAGGCTTTTTCTTCGCCTATCGCCGTTACCGCGAATGTGCAGGCGGCAAGTACGCTGCGCCCGTCTACCGTCGTTATCTCACCGTCGGTGATGCAGCCGCTCATGTTTGAGTTTTCGTATGCGGAGAGTTCCCACTTGACACAGTTCGAGTATATCATAAAGCGGGAACTGTCGGAGTAAGCGAAAATAGTTTCGGTCTTGCCGAAATTCTCTATACTGCGGAACATCGCTCTGTTGTCGGAGATTATCTTTTTGTCGTAAATGAACGCTCTGCGCAGTTTCCTGCCTGCGGTGACGATATGATCGGTGGTGATGATATCGCGGATTCCGGCGGTATCGGCGTCCGGGTGTGCGGCGTAAAGGCCCTCGCAGGCGGGGTTTTTTCTCGGGAGCAGATCTTCAAGGCTCGTGCTGCTGTTGAAGCGCACGAACACTGGGATATCCGGAGCGTCGGAATAAACATACGGGAACAGGTCGGCAAGTTCGGGTCTGTCGCTCAGGTCTTCGCCTATGCCGGTGCGGTATTCGCAAGCCGCATCTTTTCCGTTGAGGGAGAGTATGCAGTTCCCGAAAGTCTCTGTTATCTCAAGCTCGCTGCCGATAGCCTGAACGCCGGAAGCGTAGGAGCTCTGGCACTCCACATCGCCGCCGCCCACAGATGCCGCGATAATGCCCTTGTACGACCAGCCTTTTTCGTTGAATACAAAACCCGATTCGATGTATTTCCGCATATTCATTTCGGGTTTGCTGACGATACCGCCCGCCATTCGCACTCCGGGCATCATCTCGCTGCACTTGTCTATGAGGTTTCGGCTGTCGGGGTATCTGGGTGTGAGGAACGTGAGCATCAGCTTTGTGCTGCTGCCGGCCAGCGCGTCTTTCAGGTTAAGACATACTTCTTCAGGCGGCAGCGGAGCGCCCGTATCGCTGTCGAATGTGGATTGCAGCACAGCCCTGACCGACCCGTGCGACATCTGCGTTACGGAAATGATGCACTGGTTACGGAGCAGCTTCCCGCCGCATATTGCCGCCGCGGTGCTCGTTCCGAGTATCTGTGCGCGAGGGATTATCTGTTTTATGAACCTTGCAAGATCGACGGCTTCATCTTCAAGATGTATGGCGGTGTGTATGCGTATCAGTATATCTCCCTGCTGTCCGCCCGGCAT
>CAMHBE010000185.1 GCA_946183095.1 uncultured Clostridia bacterium
GAAAAAGATGAACGGCGACCTGACTGCCGAAAGCGACGGCGGACTTGCGATCACGCTGATCATACCATTAAGCTGACCCATTTAAGAAAAATATAAGAATTTTACAAGAAAGATTTATGGAAGATTTTCCGGAAGTCATGTATAATATCCTTAGAACAGCAGAAAAGACTGCGGAAAGGATGTTATATATGACTTCTTCTATTTTAAGAACAGAAAAACTCTGCAAATCATTTTCAAACGGAGGCACACAGCAGCACGTTATCAAAAACCTCGACATAGACATTCACGAGGGTGACTTCACGGTCATCATGGGTTCGTCAGGTTCGGGCAAATCCACGCTGCTCTATGCGCTTTCGGGTATGGATACACAGATACAGGACTATTCCAACGATCAGCTTGCCATGTTCCGGCGCGGGAACTGCGGATTTGTTTTCCAGAGTGTCTACCTGCTTGACGATCAGAATGTACTTGACAATGTACTGACAGGAGCGCTTATCGTGCAGAAGAATACTCCCGAGCTTGTGAGCAAGGCAAAGAAGCTGCTCAAAAAAGTCGGACTGAACGAGGAGGACCGGAGGAAATATCCCAATCAGCTTTCCGGCGGCGAAGCACAGAGAGTAGGTATTGTGAGGGCGGTCATCAACGACCCGAAGATCCTGTTTGCGGACGAGCCGACCGGTGCGCTCAACTCTGCATCTTCCCGTGATGTGCTGGATATTTTCACGGAGATACATCAGAACGGGCAGAGCATCGTCATGGTAACGCACGATCTGAAAACCGCTCTCAGAGGTACAAGGGTGCTGTATCTGCGTGACGGCGGTGTTGTGGGTGACTACCGTATGCCGCCCTACGACGAGGACGATGTGAAGGAACGCCGCGCCGGACTTACGGAATTTCTTGACAAAATGGGCTGGTAAGGAGTGAGGACATGAATATACTTCGTTTATCGCTTTTCAAGCTGAAAAAGAACAAAAAAGAAGCTGTCGCCATCGTCTTTCTCACGATGATAACGGCACTCATGCTGGCTGTATTTGCGGCTAATATCTCAAAGGCAAACAGGGCATATGAGGACAGCTTTGCACAGGCAGGTTCTCATGACACCTGTATCATAATCGGAAAAGACAAGTATCGTGACGGATTCAAGGATATTCTTGAAGAGGATTACGGCATAACAGACATAACCGAGACAGAAGCCGTATATGCTGACAACAGCGGCGAAGACCGCACTTATACGTCAGTTTTCGTTACCGAAAAGAACGAACGGAAGATAGAGGATTTTGTAAAGGCTGACAAACTCACCGACGAGGAGATCGAAAAGCTGGAGCATCCGATATGGCTGCCCATGTTTTTCAGTATCAGCGAGGGATACAAGCCCGGCGATACACTGACTGTCTGCAAGAGCGGAAGAGAATACCCATTCACGATAGCAGGATTTTACAAGACCGGTCTGTATAACAATTCGGGCTATGGCTATAAGATGGTGATCTCCGATAACGATTATGAGCTTTTCAAACTGATACTGGATCACGGTTCGGACGGAAGCTGTACTGCCCTTTGGTTCGATTCTAAAAATACAGGATTTAACGAAGCCGATCATATCAGGAGATGTGAGGAGCTCAGCGGTTGCAGTCTCGCAAACTTTGACGAATATATGTATGACAGCGTTTCCGCTGAAAAAGCAAATTCCCTGCAATTCATCAATATGTTCATGTATTTCCTTGCGTTTTTTTCGGGTATCACCATGCTTTCTGCGGTGCTTATGATAATGAACCGCATTAAAAACGACATAGAAGATCAGATGCAGCAGATAGGCGTGCTCGAAGCACTGGGCTACAGATCGAGAGAAATTTCTCTTTCCTATGTTTACGAATATGTGATAACGGCAGGTATCGGTGCGGTGCTGGGGGCTGTCGGGGCGTTTCTTGTGAGTCCTCTGATGAATACAGGGATACAGAACATGATAGGCAGACCCGTGACCGTCAAAACAGAGGTCGGAATGATACTTCTAGCAGGCTTTGCCATAGTGGTGCTCATGACTGCTTTTGCACTGCTAAAGGCGGCAAAGGTCAAGAAATATCCGCCTGTGGTAGCGTTCAGAAAGGGCATTCGCACACACCATTTCGGCAGCAACATTTTGCCGCTTGAAAAGTCAAAGGGCAATATCAATATCCTGCTTGCGATGAAGAGCTTTTTCGGTGATATCAAGTCAGCATTAGGAACGGCTGTCTGCATCATTGCGGCAGGAACGGCGATACTTTTCTGCGTGACGTGTGCGGAATTTTTCGGACACGGTATCGACGGACTCATGTCAATGGTAGGCGATGATATTGTTCCGGAGGTTGAACTGCAAAGCGGCGTTGATGCTGATGCGATAAGAGATGAGATCGCCGAAATGCCGGAGGTAAGAAAGGCACTGGTCGACTATCCGTCTGCGTATCTTTCCGTAAAGGATTCGGATTATCCGGGTACCGCTGTGATATTTGATGATTTTAACGATTCCGAGAACATCAAGCTGTTAGACGGCAGATTCCCCGAGCATGACAACGAGATCATGATAACTGTTGCAAGAAAGCAGTATGACGGCACGGACATCGGCGACAGCATCATTATAAAGGGCAACGGCACCGAGACAAAGTTCATCGTCACGGGAATGACAAGCAGCCTTATGAATAACGGAACGATGCTGTATATGACCTCCGAGGGATATCGCCGTGCCTGCCCCGACGCACGCCCGAATATCGTTTCGGTGTATCTCAAAGACGGCGTGACACAGGAGCAGTTTGAGGAAAAGCTGAATGAAAAGTACGGATCTTCCGCTAAGGACAGCATAAACGCGGAAGGGAAAGATGGTACTCTTGAAGAACGTATCCGTGCAGCAGCCGATGAAAAGCTCGCTCTGCTGACCTCGCAGTACGGCGTTACCAACATAGACTATGCCGTAGTCATCGACGGTCAGGTGATAACGGGAAACAGCAGGTACTTTATCATAAAGGACGTTTCCTCGTTCATGACACTGGCGGAGCAGTCCCTGAGCGGAGTTTCCACCGTATCAAAATACGGCTCCATCGGTGCGATGCTCGTGCTTTCTGCGGTAGTTGCTGTGATACTTGGAATTATCGCCTCATCGAACGTAAAGCGTCAGCGCAGGCGCTTAGGCATAATGAAAGGTATGGGCTACACCTCGAAAGACCTTATGAAGCAGATAGCGATCAAGACCATGCCCGTCACGATAGTATCGGTAATAATAGCATCATTCGCGACGAAGTATATTTACAGCGCCTTCTGGCTCATGGCGTTCGGTAGTGTGGGCGAGCTGAACATACCGCTGACCATCATCGCAGATGTGATACTGGTGGTATTCTGCTACGCTGTGACTTACCTGAGCGCAGGCAAGATCAAGGCTATATCGGTAACGGAGCTTATGACCGAATAACGGAGGGAACAACATGAAACACATAAAGATAATTGCTGCTGCACTTGCGGCACTGATGATGCTGACAGGCTGCAGAAATGTATCGGCAGAAAAAGCATCAAAACCGGCAGATACTGCGGAAAAAGCTGTATCTGCGGAAAACAACATTGGTGACGGCGAGTACATCTACTGCGTGGGTTCGGTGAGCAAGATCTATTCAACGGCAGCAGTCATGCAGCTCGTTGACAAAGGACTGGTCGGACTTGACACTCCCATAACAGAATATATCCCCGACTTCACTATGGCAGACGAAAGATACAAGGACATTACCGTTCGTATGCTCATGGACCACACCTCGGGGATCATGGGTTCGACAAGGATAAACAGCGGTCTGTATGACGACAACGATACCTATAATCACGATCATCTGCTTGAAAATCTTGCAGTGCAGCGCCTCAAAGCCGATCCGGGCAAATACGCGGCATACTGCAATGACGGTTTTGATCTGCTGGAAATGATCGTTGAGAACGTGAGCGGTATTAGCTATACTGAGTATGTGAGAGAAAATATCTCGGATAAGTTAAACTTGGCTGACACAGGAACTCCCATAGATATGTACCGCAATGAAAAGCTGGTGCCGTCCTTTTCAGCAAGCGGACTTCCGCTTGAAACAAGCTACTCTATGGTGATTGGCGGCGGCGGTATCTATGCAACAGCTTCCGATACGGCTAAATTCGGTGCGGCGTTCTTCACGGGCGATGATACGCTTATCTCCAACGGCGCAAAAAGCGCTATGTCTACCCGCTGGAACGACAACGAATACAGCGATGACAACGGTCTCGGCTGGGACTATGCAGAAATGCTCCGCTACAAGCAGAACGGTGTTAAGGTAGTCGGCAAGGGCGGCGATGTGACAATGGATCACGCCTTTCTGATGACAGCGCCCGATGAGCATATCAGCGTTGCGGTGCTTTCCAACGGTGGCATGAGCGCACAAAACGAACTTGTGGCACAGGCACTTATGGACGTTGTTTTGCAGGAAAGGGGGATAAGCATTGCAGAAGAGGAAAATCCCGAATGTACGATAGTCAATGATATTCCCGATGAATACAAAGCTTATCAGGGCTGGTATATCATGAATATCATGGGCGAGGGCGATACGCTTTGCAAAGTGACATTCCCCGATAACAGGTATCTCCACATGGAAAAGATCACCTCGCGCAAGACCACATATACCGACTATATCTATACCACAGACGGCGATTTTGCGGAGCTTTCCTACGAGGTCGAGGAAAGCGGCTTTGACAAGCGCCTTGCCGCAGGTGGAACGAGCCATCTGTCCTTTGAAAAAAATGCTGACGGGACTTTTATGAAAGTTTCGGGCGGAATGACTTATCCCGGACTTGGT
>CAMHBE010000186.1 GCA_946183095.1 uncultured Clostridia bacterium
CTGTGCTGTTTATTGCGCCAGTTCATAAGCACGCTTTGTGCACGCTTCACAAGCAGCGTTCACATCATCAGTCAGCTTACCCTCATACAGCTTGTCGAGTCCGGCGATCGTTGTTCCGCCGGGAGATGACACCTGCTTTATGAGCTGATCTACCGTCATGCCCGACTTTGTGAGCATATCCGCCGAACCTTTGAGGGTCGCCGCAAAAAGCTGGAGCGCCGCGCTGCCGTCGATGCCGTTCGCTTCGGCATAGTCAATGAAACCTTTTGCGAAAAGATAAATAAACGCGGGAGAACTGCCGTTGATGCAGATTATCTCCTTCATTTTGTCTATCGGTATGATCTCCGCGATACCGCAGCTTTCGATAACAGCTTTCGCGAACATGAATTCCTCCGCGGATGTCTTGTCATCCGCAGATATCGCGCTTGCCCCGGAACCCAGCATCATGGGGGTGTTCGGCATAACCAGCACGACCTTGGCGTCGGGAATGGTATGTGCTCTGATGAACTTTTCGGAAATGCCGGCACAAATGGAAATAAACACCGTGTCTGGCGTTACATCCGGCTTTATCTTGTCGAGGACTTCCCCGAGTACCTGCGGCTTTACCGCGAGCAGAACATATTTGCAGAGAGAGACCACCTCGTTCTCGCTTTTGCAGTGGATAGCATTCGCAGCAGCGAGTTTTTCCGGATCCTTGTCATAGGCATACACCTGAACGTCGGTGTGCTGAAAACCGATGCCTTTCATTATAGCGGAACCCATGTTGCCCGCGCCTATAAAACCTAATTTTGTCATGTTGTTATCTCTTTTCTTTTGCTTTTTTCCTGTTTTTCCGGGAACACCTTGTTATATGCGGCAAGTATCGGGAACATCACGATCAGAAGTATCACACAGTCCACCGGACACTGCACGGCATTCTTTATTACCCGCAGCGGGTATGAGCTCATCATTGATTCCCATGTCATGTATCCCGAGAACACCATTGCGATCGGTGTCAGGATAAGATTGCAGACAATGACGACTGTGACCTTGGAGAAGATGATCCTCAGAGAACTGCCGACATTACCGCTGCCGGTCCTCATACTTATCAGCAGGGTAAAAAACGCCCCATATACGAATCCAACACCGAGTGCAGCGTACAAAAGCGGCTCATTCAGCAGGACTTTCACGATCTTACCAAGACCGCTGTTTTCGGCGGACGCGGCAAAAAAGATATTTCCCGCCAGACAAAGCAATATCGCAAGCACCTCAGCGCCTATCACTCCGTACAGCAGCGCCCTAACGACTTTTCCCGCAAGCTTTCCCGCACCACGCCTGTCATGAGGATCGGCAGCGGCAGGAGTTTTTATACCGTAAAGGAATATGCCGTATATCATCGCTCCGACAGCCTCGACCAGCGTAAAAAGAATGCTGAACCCGCCGTCGGGATTTATCATAAAACCGATGACATCCGTTATAACACCGGCAAGGAAGCCGACTGTCGGACCGTAAAGCATACCTATCGCCGCAAGAGCAAGATACGCAAATGTGATCTTAAGATCCGAGGTGACTTTGATCGAAAGAAATTTCAGGACGATATCAAGTGCGATCAGCACTGCGGTAACAGTGATGCACCGTATCGATCTGAGTTCCATAGCCGACTTGCCGAATTTTTCAAAAAAAGACATTTCGTAACTCCTTGGAAAACGACCATACAAACCGCGGATAAGTCACGAACGCTTTTATCCGTAATATGTACAGCGATATGCTTTTCGTTGCGTCGTCAACTCTCCGTCCGACGCACACTTAACGCGTGATCCTCTACTCTGTATTATATACTTATATTGTGTCAGATAGCTATTTCGTTAGCGATCTTATAGAGGTCTTTCGGGAACTCCTTAGTCATGCTGAGTGCTTCCTGGATATCGACATCTATCACTTCGCCGTGCTGCAGACCAACGACCCTGTTGCCTATGCCCTTTTCGAGCAGTTCAACAGCGTAGTAGCCCATTCTGCTGGCTTCAACTCTGTCACGCAGTGTAGGCGCGCCGCCTCTCTGGACATGACCGAGGATAGTTGCGCGACAGTCGATATGAACGTGTTCAGCTATCTCTTCGGCGATCTTCTGGGAATTGCCGACGCCTTCGGAAACTACGACGATGAAGTGGTTCTTTCCCATTTTCTTGGAAGCGCTTATCTTCTCCGCCACATCGTTGATATCGTAAGGCATCTCGGTGGTGATGATCGCGGAAGCTCCGCAGGCGATACCGGTGTTGAGCGCTATGTAGCCTGCACGGCGGCCCATTACCTCAACTACCGAGCAGCGGTCATGAGAGCAGGCTGTGTCTATGAGCTTGTCTATGAGCTCCATAGCAGTGTTCATTGCCGTGTCATAGCCTATGGTGTATTCGGTCATTGCTATATCGTTGTCTATGGTCCCGGGCAGACCAACGCAGGGTATGCCCTCGGCAGACAGATCGGCAGCACCTCTGAACGAGCCGTCGCCGCCTATTACAACGATACCGTCGATACCGTTCTTTATGCAGACCTCTTTAGCCTTGAGAACGCCAGCTTTTTCCTTGAATTCGAGACATCTTGCGGTATAGAGCATGGTACCGCCCCTCTGGATGATATCCGAAACGCTCGTTGCGTCAAGAGGTCTGATATCACCGTTTATAAGTCCGTTATAACCGCGGTATATTCCCACAACCTCCATATTCTTCTGCAGTGCGGATCTTACGACAGCTCTCACCGCAGCGTTCATTCCCGGCGCATCTCCGCCGCTTGTCAGGACACCGATCTTTTTCATCATGATAAATAATCCTCCGTTTTGATAGTATCAAGCCTGTGATATTTCAGACGGCACAGTCTGCGCACTTTACCTTTGAGGGATGCCGCAGACGAATAATAATGAGATACGGCTTGCCGTCACCACAGCTTTTACATACTTGTACTAATTTTACAATAATTTATCGAAATCGTCAAGCAATTTTCAGCCGAAAACTGCGATTTTCCGAAAATATGACCATTTCAACAAAATAAGCGTCAGATTTTCGCATTTTTTATACTTTTTCATCATATCATTATATTTTCCGACAGCCGAAAAAATTTCAAAAAAACATTGAAAAATCTTTACGGATATAGTATAATAATATTGTATGCGGTATGATGCCGCAGCGATAATCAATCTGAAAGGAAATATTGCCCATGCCACAGCAGTTTTCGGTATCATTGGACAAAATAATAAGGGAAAACGAGCTTGAGATGCTCTATTGTCCCGGAAAACCGGAGGATATAAATGTCACGAGCAATGACGTGAACCGCCCCGGTCTGCAGCTCAGCGGCTTCTATGAGTATTTCGACAACACCCGCATCCAGATCCTCGGTAAAGCCGAGTATGCCTATATGGAACACCGCACGGAGGAAGAACGCCGCGGCGCGTTCGAGACACTGTTCTCGCAGAAACCGCCCGCCGTTGTGGTAGCACGCGGTCAGGAGCTCTTCCCGGAGATACTCCCCCTCGGCGAAAAATATGAAGTTTCGGTGCTCAGGAGCCATGACAGCACTTCCGCGTTCATGGCGCGCCTTATCGCGTTCCTTAACTTAAACCTCGCTCCCCGCATCACCCGCCACGGCGTTCTTATAGAGATATACGGCGAAGGTGTGCTCATACTCGGCGACAGCGGTGTCGGCAAGAGCGAGACTGCCATAGAACTTGTAAAGCGCGGACACAGGCTCGTAGCCGACGACGCGGTGGAGATACGCAAGACCTCCAACATCACACTTGTGGGAAGTTCCCCCGACAACATCAGACACTTCCTCGAACTCCGCGGTATCGGTATCATCAACGTCCGTCAGCTCTACGGTATCGGTTCCGTCAAAGTTACCGAGAAGATAGATATGGTAGTGGAGATAGAGCCGTGGAACCCCGAAAAGGTATATGACCGCATGGGCATGGACAACCACTATATGTCGATCCTCGGCGTAAAAGTGCCCTATCTGACAATACCCGTAAAGCCCGGCAGAAACCTCGCCGTCATCCTCGAAGTCGCCGCAATGAACAACCGTCAGAAGAAAATGGGCTACAACGCCGCGCAGGATCTTCTCGACAACCTCGGACTCAGCATGGAAGGCGCAGACACCGTTACCAAGTACGATGTCTGATATTTCCCGATACATATAAAATACGAACACAGGTGATAAGTTGGAAAACATAAACATCATTGCTGATATGCACACACACACTGTTGCATCCACGCACGCATACAGCACTATAACAGAAAATGCCGCATGGGCAGCAGAACACGGGATAAAGTATCTCGGCATGACCGACCACGGCATAAATATGCAGGACGCGCCCGATACATGGCACTTTGAAAATCTGAAGATACTGCCCGGATACCTGCACGGTGTCAGGATATTCAAAGGCATAGAAGCAAACATCATCGGAACGGACGGTTCCGTCGATATTCCGCCCGACAAAGAGAGCATTTATTACAATATCATCGAATGGGTGAATGTTTCGTTCCATGTACAGACTTTCACGCCTTCCACCTCAGCGGAGCACACAAAAGCATTCCTGAATGTGCTGAAAAATCCTTACGTCGATGTGCTCTGCCACCCCGAATCACCTAAGTTCGATTTCGACTTCAACGAGGTCGCAAAAGCCTGTGCGGAGGAAGGAAGACTTATGGAGCTTAACGAGTGCCGTGTTGAGCGCGGAGGTATCGCATGCGAACGGTACAAAAAAATACTCGGGAGCTGCGTAAGATACGGCACACGCATAATAGTAAGCTCCGACGCGCATTTCTACACCCACATAGGACAGTT
>CAMHBE010000187.1 GCA_946183095.1 uncultured Clostridia bacterium
ACAAAGTCGCTGCCCGCAGACCCCGAACAGTGGACAAAGGTGTACGAGGGTTATAAGGAATACGGCATAAAAAGCTGTACGGAAGGTTTCGTATATGACCGGAAACGCAAGGAGGATATAATCGCCGCGCTCTCCGCTGTTTATCAGAACTATGCGACCGATCTGCAAACCGGAACATCCGACCCCGATGCGGTCATCCCGAAGATGAAAGCGGAAATGGAAGCTGTCGGCATAAACGAGCTCATAGCCGATATCCAGGAATGCCTTGACCGACATCTTGCGTCGTCCTCCGAGCCTGACTATCCGTAAAACAAACCGCCGTGTCACTTCACGTCTGAACGGGAAATGACACGGCGGTTTGTTTTGCCGCTATTCAAACTTAAAAACAAATTCATTTCTGTAACTGTATGCCGCAGATGATATGCCCGATACAGGCGTTGACGTGCATCAGCAATATCATCACCATTCACTCACAGCCTTACGCAGTTTTCTGTCGATGTCGATGCGTGTCTGCCTGCACTCCGACGGATGTTCTTTCAGAGTTCTGAAAGCAAATCTCAGCAGCAGCGACGAACCGACGGGAAGCACACATTCCAGCATGGACTGTGGGAATACAAAATGTGAGCCGTATTCATAGGTGAGCTTTTCATATCTGCATCCGTGGGCAGTGTTTTCCAGCCTTTCACACATTCTGTCTATATAACGGCAGGTATCCCATAGGGAATCATCTCTCGCTCCCACGAAAACCACCATGCCCCTGATGTTTTCCACCTTTATCCTCATATCCTCCGTCACGGGACAGAGCTTTTCGGAAAGATCGAACATATCTCTCGCGGCTGCCATATCGCCCCTGCGCTTTGCCTCATACTTAAGCTTTTGCCAGTATTCGGGGTGGCGGTAGGCATACGGAAGATACGGCAGTCTCTCACCCTTGTAGGAAAGTGTGGATTCACCGCTTCCGGGACGTTCCTTTGCACCGTCCAGCCCGTCACGGTAAAATCCCTCCATGACAAAATCCGAGGGCGAAAGGGCAACGGTAAGGGTGATATCGGGGATATACGATGCCGCTGTAAGCGCTGCCATTGCTGTAGTGGATGCACCGATGATACCGAATTTGCTGTTTCCTTTTCTTTTCAGGACCGCGACCGTCTTTTCAAAGCTCTCTATGGGCTGGTCATGCCACGCATAGTCTTTTGTCTCGGTTGCGTAGGTCATCACATTGCAGCCGTTCTTATGCAGCCATTTGACACCCATTTTCACCATGAGATCATCTATGTTGTCACCAAGCATAAGTATGACTCCCTTGCTGCACGGAGCGGGATTTTTGTAATACGCCCCGAAAAAGCCGTCGTTTTCTGTGCTGAAATATTCTCTTTTCATATTCTTCCTGTCTCCTTTCAGCTCTCATGTCATACGTTTTGAATATCTCACCGCGGCTTTGCAAGTCTGTTTAAGAATGTGTTTGTCTGTGCCGGCCGGCAGCTTCGATAAAAATGTCAAAACATTGTGCAGACCCATGCCAGCAGCGCACATACCGGTATTCCGGCTAAGAGATGCAAAAGATGTGTTTTCCGGTTATAAATAAGGTCAGGTTTTATCATTTACTCCACATTTTTCAGCGCCAGAACCTTCGGTATGCGCCTGATGCGTATGAAGTCTATCACGGTTATTATCATATACGCCGCGAAAACAAGCACAAATTCCTTTACAAATCCGCTGAACGGGATAACGAACGCAAAGTACCCGCCGAGCTTCATCATAAGCACGCTCCACACTGCGCACATAGCTTTGTAGCCTATGAATATCGCTGCAAACTCGGTAATGAATACAACGAGAGCGGTCGTCACAAGATACAGCGAAGCGATCTCTCCGCTGCTGTAGCCGAGTATCTTTACCATTGAGATAGCCCGCTCGTTCTTCTCAATGATTATCTTTGTGAGCAGATACAGTATTATCGCAGCGGCGATCACGCATACATACTGGAAATACACCATATACGCGCCCATGGAGTGGTCAAGCTGTGCAGCTATCTTCAGCATATCCTCGGCGGTTATGGTCTTGGCGATGTACTTTTCGTCGATATCTCCGATATGTGCATCCGACATATATCCGCTGAACCCGCCTTCTTTCCTGCCGAACTCGGTATTGAACATATCGTTCGGCATAAACACTGCCAGCGATGCGGAATAATCGTAAATGTCATATACCTTCCACTTGTACTCCTTGTTTTCGTACTTCGCGGAAAGAGTTATGGTGTCACCCTTCGCAACGCTGTATTTGCCGGCGAACGCCTCTGAGATATATACTCCGTCCGCGCCGGTATCTATCTTTATGTAATTGCTGTTGTCAACGATGCCGTATATCGTTATCTCCTCATCGAGGGTATCCGACTTTCTTATCAGAGATTCCATAGAGAACCGTTCGGCACCCTCAGTCGATGTTTCTATCGTGTTTCCGTCCTCGTCCTCTGTCGTGAGAAGTATGACCTGTTCTTCCGCAAACATCATATCCGTCATACTGTTCTGATAGTATTTCAGCGTTTCGGGCATTCCCACAGCCATTGAGAGCAGCAGCATCACAAAGCATACACCGACGAATACCATGATGTAGTTCGGGATATTCTGTAAGAATACCCGCATACGGAACCGCGCAAAGAACTTCCATTTCGGCAGTCTTACCGCTTTTTTGCGCCTTGTCTTTTTCAGATCATGCCGCAGGAATCTCAGCGGAGACAGCCTTAACATCCTGATTATGACAATGAAGTTGATAACGAGCATCAGGATTATCGGGACGACCGTTGTTCTCACGAATGCGTCCGGAGTCCACAGGGTCTCGTATGTCGGCAGGCTGTAGCTGTTATAATACATAGCTGTGACAACGTTCTTGAATACCGTGTATCCGAGGATATTCCCGACAATAGACGCAAATATCACCACAAGCAGCGGCCCGCTCATATAATAACGCACCAGCTCGCCCTTGGTATAGCCCGAAGCGCGCAGCGTACCGATCACAGATGATTCCTTTTCGAGTTTCGCCGAAGCGGTGACCGCGAAGATGAATGCCAGCACCGCGACAAGGATATAGAGCAGTACACCGCCCATAGCCTCGTCGCTGCCCATATCATTGGGCGCAAACGTTATCGCGTGATTAGCGTAGGCGGGGACATAATCTTTTATTTCCGTTTCGTTTTCGGTCACAGCGGTATGCGTTATCAGCACTTTCAGAAAATTGTCCGAAAGAACTTTTTCTTCAATGACATCGGCAGGCTTGTTCACATACTCAAACGCGTAGCTCGCGTGAAGCGGCGCGGAAAGTCTCTCAAATCCTTCCGCCGTTACCATTGCAACATCAAAGGTCAGAGCATCGAACATCGTGTCGGTGTTTTTTTCATAAAGTGTCGAGTAATCTACGAATGCCGCGAGTCCGGTTATCGTGAACTCCGTGTTTCCGGCTATTATCCTGTCTCCGACATTCAGCTTCACGTTATCCGCGTGCATACGGTCAATGATGATCTCGTTTTCGTTTTCGGGCTTGCGGCCTTCGAGAATGTCATACATATCAATTTCCGAGCGTTCGCTGAAAACGCGTATCTTCCCTCTGTATGACGCGTTTGCGGGTATCAGTTCGGTCTGTTCTTTGTAAAACAGATCGTATATTTTCACCGGCACGGGTGTGAAATCTTTGTTCAGCTCATAGCGCTCGGCAAGGTCGTCATACTTTTCGTTTATCTCCTTGTCGATCTCGTCCTTTGCTTCCTTCATTGCGTCGGAAAGCGCAGTCTTATAATCGTCCGACTCATACGCCGCTTCGAGCGCTTCTTCGACAGCCTTGTCATAGTTTTCGGACATTGCGGTATCAAGTGCCTCTTCTATTGCGCTCTGCCTCTGTTCATCGGAAACTTCCATGCCCATTTCCGCATATCCCGCAAGCTGTTCATCTACTGCCGCGGTGACCTGCTCCGTTATCGCAGCTTTGACCTGCTCGCGCACTTTTTCCTCAACGGCTTCATTCACGGCTTCGGTTACTTTTTCTTCGGCTTCTTCATAAGCGCGTTCGCGGAATACGCTTACAACATCGGCTTTCTCGCCGCTTTCAAGTGCCGCGAGAATATCGCTGTCAGCCTTTTTGGAAAGCTCGAAATGCCCGTCTTCAAGATGCAGCTTTTCAACATTTTCCGCGATCGCGGTCATCATACTGTTATTGGCAACATACATTCCCGATACAAAGCCTATCGTGACCACAAGCATCAGGAAGATCATAAGATATCGCTTCCAATCGCTGAGCAGATCTTTCCATACACGCCTGTTCAGCGGATTTCCGGGTCTTTTCCCGAAGTTTACGGTATTGTTCTGCATATCAGACAGCCTCCTTACCATTCAAGCTCGTCGGCTGTTATTTTCTGAGTGTTTATATCATCGTGCCGTATCTTCCCGTCACGAAGCTTTATGACATGATCCGCCATGAGTTTTATCGCTTCGTTGTGAGTGACCATTATTATTGTGTTGCCGTACTTCGCGTTTACTTCTTCGATAAGGCGGAGGATCTCTTTTGAAGTCGTGTAGTCGAGCGCACCGGTAGGCTCGTCGCAGAGCAGTATATCCGGGTTTTTCACTATGGCTCTGCCGATCGACACTCTCTGCTGCTGACCGCCGGAAAGCTGGTTCGGCAGCTTGTGACGGTGCTCGTAAAGTCCCAGTATTTTCAGGAGTTCGTCAATGTCGAGCGGCTTGTCTGAAAGATAAGCGCCTGTCTCGATGTTTTCCTTGACATTGAGATTCGGTATC
>CAMHBE010000188.1 GCA_946183095.1 uncultured Clostridia bacterium
ACACGATTTATTGTCGGCACGCCTGAACGACAATAGGTTTTTAGAGGAGCCCTAAAACTTGACATTGCGGGGAACAGGTGGTATAATATTATCCGGATGCTGTCCGCAAAAAGGGCAGCTTTGAACGGAGAAAGATATGGGAAATTCATCATTTGAGATACTCTGCACAGAAAACCGCGCACGCCGCGGCAGGTTCACCACCCCGCACGGTGTCATAGAATCACCGTTTTTTATGAATGTCGGCACATCTGCGGCGATAAAGGGCGGTGTTTCGTCCATCGACCTTCGGGGTCTGAAAACACAGGTCGAGTTGTGCAACACCTACCACCTGCATATCCGCCCCGGCGACGATGTGATATACAAAATGGGCGGTCTGCATAAATTCATGAACTGGGACAAGCCTATTCTTACCGACAGCGGAGGATTTCAGGTCTTTTCTCTTGCAAAGCTCCGCAGGATAAAGGAAGAGGGCGTATATTTCAGTTCCCACGTTGACGGGAAAAAGATATTCATGGGACCCGAGGAGAGTATGCGCATACAGTCGCACCTTGCTTCTACTATCGCAATGGCGTTTGACGAGTGTGTCGAAAATCCTGCGGAATACTCCTACGCCGCGGATTCTGTGGAGCGTACAACGCGCTGGCTCATACGCAGCAAAGCGGAGATGCAGCGGTTGAGCGAGCTGCCGGAAACGATAAACCGTAAGCAGCTCCTTTTTGCGATAAATCAGGGTGCAACTTATGACGATCTTCGTGTAAAGCACATGAAGGATATCGCCGCGCTCGACCTTGACGGCTACGCGATAGGGGGGCTTGCGGTCGGTGAACCGACCGAGGTGATGTACCACATCCTTGATGAAGTCGTTCCCTATGCACCTTACGATAAGCCGCGCTACCTTATGGGTGTCGGTACGCCGTCCAACATCATCGAAGCGGTGTACCGCGGCGTTGATATGTTCGACTGTGTAATGCCGAGCCGCAATGCCCGTCATGCTACGATCTTCACATGGAGCGGGATAATGCACGCGACCAACGAACGTTATATGACGGATGACAAGCCTCTCGATGAGGAATGTGACTGCCCGACCTGCCGGAACTTCTCCCGCGGGTATATCCGACACCTTTTCAAATCGGGTGAGCAGCTCGGCGGCAGGCTTGCGGTAATGCACAATCTTTACTTTTACAACACGCTCATGGAAAAGATACGGGACGCTATTGATAAAGGCGAGTTCACAGCCTTCCGTGAGCACTACTCACCGCTCCTCGCATCAAAAAAATCATGACAATGAAGCTCCGGCAGAAACGACAGAATGTCGTAGGAAGGTTTCCGAAATGCCGGTGCTTTTTTTGTGCATACAAGCCCCTTTATATGAATACAATTGAAAGACAAGATTACGGGGGTGCTGGAATGACGGACGAACGTGAACTGATACTTTCCGAGCTGCAACGGGTAGGCGCGATGCTGTACAAAAATGAGCAGCTTTTCGACCTTGCAACGGAAGACACCGAGACGGAAGCCTTGATATACGAAAACAGGGCGCTGCGTCTGCGGTATTCGGCACTTATCGCTAAAGCAAAGGCTCTCGGGATAACCGACGGGAGGGGGTACATATAATGACACTTGCGATCGTGCTGCTGATCTCCGCGTTTGTCACAGCTCTTATGTACAAAAGGACAGAGCATCCGAAACTGTATGCCTTTGTGGGGGCGCTTGCGGGAGCGGCGAGCCTCGCGGCGGCTGAAATGCTTATGAACGGCAGCATCGGCGGCATAAACATTTACAACGCGGCTTTGTCGGTATTCCTCGGTGTCCCGGGAACGCTCCTGCATTGCCTGCTGAAGATCTTCTGAAAGGTGGGATATAAAAATGACCGTACAGGTAATGAACGCGCCAACTGTTAGTAAACCTGCACCTGCCGTATCGGATATTTCGTCTCCGGCAACGGACAAGCCCGCAGTTTACATCCCGCAGCCGGAATACACATATACACACACATACACACAAAGGGAACGAAAGCGCGGCGGTTACGGCAAAACGTTCGCGGTGCGCACATTGATCGCCGCTGTGATGATTGCGGTGCTGTATTTCGGGAAAACTAACGCCGGCGGTGCGTTCAACGAGTTGTGCGTAAGGCTTGCCGGACTTCTCGGATGAGATTTGAAGCGGGTCTCTCGTTTTTTGCGGTGATCGGAGTTCTTGTCTGCACCGACCGCGAAGGTGTATCATTTCTGTGTCTGCTTGCGTGTATGCTGCATGAATTCGGGCATCTTGCCGTAATGTTGTATGAAAAACGCCCGCCTGCGCTGATACGGCTGTACGGCGGGGGGATACACATTTCCGGCGGCAGCACGAGCGTTCCTGCGGTAATCGCCGGGTGTGCGGTAAATCTCACTTTATTCGCGGTGTTCGGACTTCCGCCGTGGGAGAGCCGCACACTGCGCCTGTTCGGTGTGATGAACCTCCCGGTCGCGCTCTTCAATCTCCTGCCGATACGGGAGCTTGACGGAAAGCTGCTGCTTGACAAGCTGCTGCTTTCGGCATTTCCCGCAGAACGTGCCGTTCGCATATCTGAACTTTGTGAACGTGTTACAGCCGCACTTATCATACCGGCAGCACTTTTTCTTGTTTTCACCGGAAAACTGAATTTTTCTGCAATAATTTTCTTATTTTACCTTTCAGCGGTTGAAATTTTTGAAAAAATATAGTATAATACATAGTATTGAACAGTCTCTCAGCGTTTTCGATTACTATGCCGCACAAAGAAAGCGGTGAAGCAGTCTGAGAAAGGCAGCGCCTCATCCTCATGCGCGTATGTGCGGTCTCGGGCGAAAGTGACTGACGAAAGGTGAAACTATGTATAAAGACAAGCTTGACAAGATACTGCTTAAAGTGCAGAAACCGTCGCGGTACATCGGCGGGGAACTCAATTCGGCGGAAAAAGACCCTAAGGATGTGACGATGCGGTTCGCGTTCTGTTTTCCCGATACATACGACATCGGTATGTCACATCTCGGCATGAAGATACTCTACTCGCTGATAAACGATGTTCCGGAGTACCTTTGTGAACGTGTGTTCATGCCGCTGCCCGATATGGAGGAGCAGATGCGCGGGAACGATATACTGCTATACGGTCTGGAAACGCTCGAACCCATAAAGAACAGTGATTTTATCGGCTTTACGCTGCAATACGAGCTTTCCTTCTCCAATGTTCTCGCGATGCTCGACCTTGCGGGACTGCCGGTATATGCCAAAGACCGCCCGGAACTTACACCGATAGTCTGTGCGGGAGGTCCGTGTGTGTGCAATGCCGAACCTATCGCGGATTTCCTCGACCTGTGCATACTCGGAGAAGGGGAAGAAGTCGAGCTTGAACTCATGCGCCTGCTGGAGAGGTGCAAGGCGGAGGGCTGCACAAAACATGAATTTCTTGTACGCGCGGCACAGATAGAGGGAATCTACGTTCCGTCTCTTTATGACGTGCAGTATAACGACGACTTCACTATTAAGAGCATCACACCGCTCGAAGGTGCTCCCGAAAAAGTCAGGAAGCGCATTATCCGGGATCTCGACAAAGTATATTACCCGGAAACGTTCGTTGTGCCGTTCTCGGAGATAGTACATGACCGCGCTGTCGTGGAAGTCCTGCGCGGCTGCATACGCGGGTGCAGGTTCTGTCAGGCGGGGTATCTTTACCGACCGTTCCGCGAAAAATCTGTCGAAACCATAGAGAAACAGACGATATCTGTCTGTGAAACGACAGGCTATGACGAAGTATCGCTGACATCGCTCAGCACAAGCGACCACAGCGAGATAGAGCGGATGCTCGCCGCACTCGCGAATTACAGCGATAATGCGCGAGTGAATCTTTCACTGCCGTCAATGCGGATAGACCGTTTCAGCGAGGAGCTGCTCGACCGCATAAAGAGCGTCCGCAAGAGCGGGCTTACTTTCGCTCCCGAAGCGGGAACACAACGTCTGCGTGACGTTATCAACAAGAATATCACCGAAGATGATATAATGAAAGGCTGCCGCATCGCGTTCGAGGGCGGTTACACGGCGGTCAAACTGTACTTCATGCTGGGTCTGCCCACAGAGACAATGGAGGATATCGAGGGTATCGCCGAACTTTGCCAACGCATCATCGACCTGTATTACTCGCTTGATGACAGACCGAAGGGCAAAGGCATTAAAATTTCCGTCTCTCTCTCGACTTTCATACCGAAGCCGTTCACGCCGTTCCAGTATGAGCCGCAGCCTTCGGAAGATGTGATAATCGAGCGGCAGAAGCACCTTATGGAAGTGGTGAATCAGAAGAAAGTGCAGGTCAGCCGTTCGCATTTTGACGTTACCCACCTCGAAGCCGCTCTTGCAAGGGGTGACAGACGGCTTTCAAAAGTGATCTTTACAGCGTGGCAGAAGGGCTGCAAGCTCGACGGCTGGACGGAGTATTATCACTATGACAGGTGGATGGAAGCGTTCCGTGAGTGCGGCATCGACCCCGCCTTCTATGTGAACCGTCAGCGCAGTTATGACGAGATAATGCCGTGGGATCACATGGATGTGCTCGTCAGCAAGGATTTTCTCATACGCGAGGACAAGCTCGCCCACAGTGCGCAGACTACCCCCAACTGCAAGGAGAAGTGCAGCGGCTGCGGTGTGCGGGGGTGTCCCGTAAACGAAGCACGCTGAGAGGTCGCTGCCGCTTGAGACTGCGCATTCGCGCATGAGGAAGAGGCGCTGCCTCTCCCTCAAACTCCCTCACTGCTTCCTTTG
>CAMHBE010000189.1 GCA_946183095.1 uncultured Clostridia bacterium
CGCCCCGTCCAGCTATCCCGTTGAAGTCAGCGTAGGCGGTGCGACGGTGTTCGTCACCGACATAGAAAGATTTGAAAAACTGTGATGAAGATATACGGAAAAAAACGTGCGCTCGAAGCTCTCGGCAGGTTCGCCGCGTCCGGCAGGATGCCCCACGCGTTGCTGCTGTGCGGTGACGAGGGTACCGGCAGGCGCACTCTCGCCGACTACATCGCGATGATGTATATGTGCGGCAGTCAGACAGACGGCAGACCGTGCATGAGCTGCAACACCTGCCGGCGCATAGCGGAGCACATCCACCCGGATGCCGTTGATGCCACAGCCGAGGTGAACAGGATATACGAAAGTATGACCCCGCCCAAGAACCATGTGAAGGCGCTCCGGATATTCATTGCGGATTGCAGCAAAATGCCGAATGACGGCGATGTGCGCGTGATAATATTTGAGGGCCTGGACAATATGACGGTGCTGGAGCAGAACACGCTGCTCAAATGTATCGAAGAACCGCTGGAGTTCAACAAGTACGTTTTCACGGCATCGAACAAAACGCTCGTATTGCAGACCGTCCTTTCCCGCGTGGTCACGCTGAATGTGGATGACGCCGGCAAGGCGGATTTCATCGAAGCAATGGCGGATAACGGCATTGCGCCCGGACGCGCGGACGAACTGTACGGACTGTGCGGCGGGAACATAGGTGCGGCGCTGCATCTCGAAGAGAGCGGCGGAGATATACCGTACCGTGCGGCTGCGGCAAAAGCGGCTGACGCGGTGGCATCCGGCAGGGAGTATGACTGTCTGGAAGCCATGCTCGCGCTGAAAACGAGAGAAGAGATATTCGACGCGCTCGGCGTGCTGTCCGACATTTTTGCGGCGGCAGCGGCGGCGAAGTCCGGCAGACCCGTCACGGGCGCATTTGCGGAACAGTCCGGAAAGATCTCGTCGAGACTGGGTCTGAAAGCAATAACGAGGCTGCACGGCGAGGCTGTGAAGCTGTACGGTCTGTCGTTCACGAACCCGAATGTGAAGCTGTTCGCGGCGGAGTGCTGCAGCAGGCTGTTCGGTGCAGTCGATAACAGGCAGGAGAACTGATGAAAGGGATATATAAATGACCGAGATCATAGGAATAAGGTTCAAAGAGGTCGGAAAGGTGTACTATTTCTCGCCCGCAGGGAAGAAGGTATCCGCGGGTGACAAGGTGATAGTCGAAACGTCGAGGGGCGTTGAATGCGGAGAAGTCGTGATACCGAACCGCAAGGTGGACGACAGGGAGATAGTGCAGCCGCTCAAACCCATAATGCGCAAGGCAAACCCCGACGATCTGAAACGCATAGAGGACAATCATGCGAAAGAAGACGATATAATGAAGACGTTCGTCAAAAAGATCGCCGAGCATCATCTCAAAATGAAGCCGATAGATGTGGAATATACGTTCGACGGGAGCAAGATATTGTTTTATTTTTCGGCGGAGAGCCGTGTGGATTTCCGCGAACTTGTCAAGGATCTTGCAAGCATCTACCGCACGCGCATCGAACTAAGGCAGATAGGAGTGCGCGACGAAGCGAAGATGCTCGGCGGTCTCGGTATCTGCGGACGGCCGTTCTGCTGCGCGAGCTTCCTCGGGGAGTTCCAGCCCGTGTCGATAAAAATGGCAAAGGAGCAGTCTCTCTCCCTCAACCCCACCAAGATCTCCGGCACCTGCGGCAGACTTATGTGCTGCCTGAAATATGAGCAGGACAGTTACGACGCTCTGCTAAAGATCACGCCTAAAGTCGGAGCTATCGTCGAAACTCCCGACGGTCAGGGACAGGTCGAGGACGCGAACCTTCTTACAGGTGTGTTGAAGGTCAAGCTCAAAAGCAACCCCGATGCCCCCCCAGCCCCTTATAAGCGCGAGGACGTAAAACTTCTCAAAGACTCCAGGATCCGCGTCAACAAAGACGAACTCGCAGCACTCAAAGGTCTGGAAGACTGAGAGAGGGCAAAAGGTCGCTGTATCGGCGCATTCGCGCTGTCTTTGCAGATGGCACAAGGGCTGCGGTCTGTCGGTCAGCCCTCTCTGTGGCTTTTGCGATGCAAAAGCTCCACCTCACCCGCTAATCGGGGAGATCGCGCTGCACCGAAGCGATAAGATATTTGTTGTTGGCAGAAAATGAATTATTACAGATGCAGGAAGGATATGACAATGGAAAAGATATACGAGAGACTTAATACGCTGTTCAGAGATTTTTTCGATGATGAGGATATCGAGATAGACGAGGATACCACCGCCGATGATATCGACGACTGGGACAGCCTTAACCATATCACGCTCATGTCCGCCGTAGAGCAGGAATTCGGCGTGCGCTTCACTATGGGCGAGGTGTCCGGCATGAAAAATGTCGGCGAAATGGCTGAGATAATCAAAGCACGCGGAACGAAACTGTGAAATTTGTTGAAAGCGACGGTTGACAAATCCGCCCGGAAAGTGTATAATGTAGAAAACGAGGACGTTTTGACCATGGGGTCATTGCGTCCTTTTTACTTTAAGACGGACCTGAAAAGATACGGGTCTTATCATTATTTTGAAAAAGAGGGTCATTATGGCAGAAAATTTAGATGTATCGAGAATATTCGGCGAAGATGTGTTCGATGAGCACACCATGCGGCAAAGGCTGCCGAAAGAAGTGTTCAAAAAGCTGAAAGCAACGATGAATTCCGGCAGAGAGCTTGACAGTTCCATAGCCGAGAGCGTTGCCGCAGCCATGAAGGATTGGGCAGTGGAGAAAGGTGCAACGCACTACACGCACTGGTTCCAGCCCATGACGAACATCACCGCCGAGAAGCACGACAGTTTTATTGCACCCACAGGCGACGGCACTGTGATAATGGAGTTCTCCGGAAAGGAACTCGTAAAGGGCGAGCCCGATGCGTCATCTTTCCCGTCGGGCGGCATCCGCGCAACGTTTGAAGCAAGAGGCTACACCGCGTGGGATCCCACATCCTGCGCATTCATAAAGGACGGCACGCTTTACATCCCCACCGCGTTCTGCTCCTACACCGGCGAGGCACTTGACAAGAAGACACCGCTCCTGCGTTCGATGGACGCGCTGTCCGATCAGGCTGTGCGCATTCTTCGCCTGTTCGGCAATACCACCACCAAGCGAGTTATTGCAACTGTCGGTGCGGAGCAGGAATACTTCCTCATCGACAAGAGCGTTTATGAGAAGCGCAAAGACCTGATGTACACGGGAAGGACGCTGTTCGGCGCGCCTCCGCTCAAAGGTCAGGAAATGGACGACCACTACTACGGGACGATAAACAGCCGTGTTCATGCGTTCATGCGCGATCTCGACAACTCCCTCTGGCGGCTCGGCGTAACTTCCAAGACCGAGCACAATGAAGTTGCACCCGCACAGCACGAAATGGCGCCGATATATTCGAGCGCGAACGCTGCCGCAGACCAGAACCAGCTCACAATGGAAGTTATGCAGAAGACTGCGCTCAAACACGGCATGGTATGTCTGCTGCACGAAAAGCCCTTCGACGGAGTGAACGGCTCCGGAAAGCACGACAACTGGGCGCTTTCCACCGACGACGGAATGAACCTGCTGTACCCCGGCAAATCCCCTACGGAGAATGTGCAGTTTCTGACGTTCCTTGCGGCGGTGATAAAGGCGGTGGACGAATACCCCGAACTGCTCCGTCTTTCCGTGGCGACTGCGGGCAACGATCACCGTCTCGGCGGCAACGAAGCACCTCCCGCGATAGTTTCGGTATTTCTCGGCGAGGAGCTTGACGAGGTGGTGGACGCTATCATCAGCGGCGATACGGTAGCGAAGAAGAATGCCGATTTCGACCTCGGAGTGATGACACTGCCGCGCTTCAAGAAGGATTCCACCGACCGCAACAGAACATCGCCGTTCGCGTTCACCGGAAACAAGTTCGAGTTCAGAATGGTGGGTTCGTCGCAGAATGTAGCGACTGCTAATATTATACTGAACACAATAGTGGCGGAGCAGCTCAGACAGTTTGCCGACGAGCTGGAATTTGCATTGTCGGAGAACAAGATATTCGATATCGCGGTGCATGACCTTCTTGTGCGCACATTCAAGGAGCACAAGCGCATAATATTCAACGGTAATGCCTATGATGATGCGTGGCGTGAGGAAGCGGAAAGGCGCGGACTTCCGAACCTTGTATCGTCGGTGGATGCGATACCGCATTTTGAGGATGAAAAGAGCATCAGATTGTTCACCGCGCATAAGGTGTTCACCGAGCGCGAGATACACGCCCGCACGGAGATACTGCTCGAAAATTATTACAAGACGATCAACATAGAAGCTCACACCGCGGTGGATATGGTGAAGCATCGTTATATGCCCGCAGTCATGGCGTATGAGAAATTCCTCTGTGACACGGCGCTGTCGAAGAAGAATGTGGGGCTTGATGCGGATATCGAGCTTGAAGCCGCGCGCAATATCTCTGCGCTCGAAACGGAAATGGCGGAGAAATGCCGCGAACTCGTGCATCTTCTCGATGAGGTCCGGAACATCACTGATGTGCGCGATATAGCCGTGTTCTATCATGATAAGGTGCTTGCAAAGATGAACGAACTGCGCATCACCGTTGACGGGCTCGAAAACAATATCGGCGAAGACTACTGGTGCGTTCCCAGCATAGGTGAGATCCTGTTCAGCGTTAAGTGAGACCGAGCGGAGAGAGGACAGATTGTTGAGATGTTGAGATGTTGAGATGTTGAGAT
>CAMHBE010000190.1 GCA_946183095.1 uncultured Clostridia bacterium
TCTGCTGATAAGAGGAAGCTGCGCCGCCGAGGATTTCACGAACTACCGGAACGCTATAATTACCGAAAATACAGCGGAGGCTTTCGGACATGAGCTTATAGAAGCCGCATCTAATCTTGAACAACTGCACCGGATCGGCGAGAATGCCATGAATGATGTGTATCTCTCGTGGGAAGATGCTGTAAAAATAGCGTTTGACCGATATCAGACAGTGGTGGAGAATTACCGCAAAGGGATCACTCAGTGCCGTGAAACAAAGACGCAGGAGATATTGTTCTCCTCCGTTTCGGGCATAACTAACTCCATTCAGAAGGTGAGGAGCATCACGGCTTCCGCTAAGCGTCTGACTGTCAAAAACAGCAGAAAGCTGACAAGTTCGATAAGCGCAAGTATTTCCAAGAAAGATAAATGAGCTGCTGTAAGCTTGAATGTCCGGGATGTCGGTATTGCTAAACTGCCGTCTGTTCCGGACTTTAAGTTTTTTTGAAAAGATCTTGTCGCAATGATCGTGCTGTAAAAGGCAATGAAAGGACAATATATATGTCGGATCAGAAGGGGAAAAGCAGGAATAAGAAGAAAACCACAGGATCACCTGATGCAGGAACTGAAAAAACTGCTAATGTTCATAAGGGACACCGTGATAGAACAAAGAAAAAGGTTATCAGCAAGGGATTAGATATACTCAACGATCACCAGATACTTGAAGTGCTGCTGTTCTTCGCACTTCCGCAGAGAGACACGAATGAGATAGCACATGATCTGCTTGACAGATTTGACGGTTCACTGGTAAAGGTCATCAACGCCGATTATAAAGACCTCAAGTCAGTAAAAGGTATAGGAGATAATGCGGCAAGTTTCTTCGTTGTACTCAGAGAATTTGCAAGAAAATATCTGATAGATTCATACACAGAGGAACATTCACAGCTCGTGGAGAATACCGACGAACAGTGCGAACTGTTCAGACGTGTATTTCTCGGCAGCAGCGTTGAGGAGATCTATGCTGCGGCATTCAACGACGATCTGGAGCTTATGTGCATCAGAAAGCTGTCGGAGGGCGGTTTTGACAAAGCCATGGTATCTCCGAGGATGCTGATCGAATTTGCGATAAACGCAAAGAGCAACCGTATCATCATTGCACACAATCATCCCAACGGTTCGATGCTTCCGTCTCTGGAGGACATAAGCGTTACCGGGGAACTGGTCTCCGTGATGAAAAGCGTGGATGTTGACCTGCTCGACCATATCGTTGTGGGTTCGGAAGGTGCGTTTTCGATCCGCTCGTCGCTCTATGCGAGAAATATATGGATGAACGAAACATAGCCGGAGATGCTGATAGATAAAAAAACCGGCGAAGAAGGAGACAAGTTATGATACAAAGCAAAGACCTTACGGTCGGCAAACCGTCAAAGGTGCTGCGGGATTTCTGCCTGCCGATGTTCGGCAGTGTCATTTTCCAGCAGCTCTACAACATCGCCGACAGTTTTGTTGCGGGTAAACTTATCGGCGAGGATGCTCTCGCCGCAGTCGGCAACAGCTATGAGATAACACTTATATTCCTGGCATTCGCGTTCGGCTGCAATATAGGCTGTTCGGTAACGGTATCGCAGCTCTTCGGTGCTAAACGTATCGCCGATATGAGAACGGCGGTACATACATCGCTTATTTCAACAGGTGTCGTCTGCGTTGTTCTGATGCTGGGAGGATTTCTTGCGGGCGGCGGGCTTCTTACATTGATAAAGACCCCCGAAAACATATTCGATGATTCGCTCCTGTATCTGAACATCTACATATTAAGCCTGCCGTTCGTTTTCTTCTACAATGTCGCGACGGGAATCTTCTCCGCGTTGGGGGATTCAAAGACCCCGTTTATTTTTCTGGCTGTATCGTCGGTCACGAACGTGGGTGTTGATATCCTGTTTGTAGCAGCCTTCGGCATGGGCGTTGCTGGCGTTGCGTGGGCAACGTTCATCTGTCAGGGAGTGAGCTGCATTCTTGCGGTAGTGTTTGTACTGAAACGGCTTGCGGGATTTAAGACGGAAGAAAAAACACAGCTTTTCTCAGGTAAACTTTTCAGGAGGATCGCAGCGGTAGCGGTCCCCAGCATATTCCAGCAGGGTTTCATCTCTGTCGGCAATATTCTGATACAGGGAGTTATCAACAGCTTCGGTTCGGGAGTTATTGCGGGATATTCGGCTGCCGTGAAACTCAACAACCTTGTGATAACTTCACTCACTACCCTCGGCAACGGTGTGTCGAACTATACCGCTCAGAACATAGGCGCGGGCAGGTATGATCGTATCAGAGCGGGATTTAAGGCTGCGCTGAAACTTGTGTGGATAATATCCGTTCCACTCGCGCTGCTGTATTTCTTTGCCGGAAAGCCGCTTGTGATGCTGTTTATGGATGAACCCACAGATACAGCGATAGAAACCGGAGTTATGTTTTTGAAAGTTGTATCGCCGTTCTACCTGATAGCTGCTGCAAAACTCGCATCCGACGGCATATTACGCGGGTCGGGGATGATGCTGCACTTTATGGCGGCGACCTTTACCGACCTTATCCTGCGAGTAGTGCTTGCGTTCATACTTTCCGCTCCCTTCGGACCTACGGGGATATGGTCTGCGTGGCCGATAGGCTGGACGATAGCAGCGGTAATGTCGGTATCGTTCTACGCACACAGGTTTGTGCGCAGGAAAGAGGAGCAGGGAAGCTGAAATAGATAATGTAGCGGGTCAACTGTATGATTCCCGCATAAAATAAAAGGAGGACACTTATATGAGAAAGAATTTAGGAGTACAGCCGGCGCTTTTTCCGATGCCGGTGGTCATTGTTGCGGCATACGGAGCTGACGGCAGCATTTGTGCAATGAATGCGGCGTGGGCGCAGATATGTGATATGGACAAGATAGCATTATTCATCGACAAGGAGCATAAGACTACCAAGAACATCTACGAAACAAAGGCGTTCACCGTCAGCATCGCGGATGTTCCTAACATGGCTTTGGCAGATTTCTTCGGTATCGCGACAGGGAACAAGATGCCCGATAAGTTTGAGCGGTCGGGCTGCCACGCAGTAAAGAGCGAGTTCGTGAATGCGCCGATAATCACAGAATTTCCGGTAACTATCGAGTGTGAGTTTGCAGAAGAGATAAATTCGGAGTATATGCACGCTATCGTCGGAAAGATCGTGAATGTGAGCGCAGAAGAAAGCGTTGTCGGCGACAAGGATAAGATACTGCCGGAAAAGGTGAACGCGCTGATCTTTGACCAGTACAGGAGCGGTTTTTTTTCTGTAGGCGAAAAAGTCGGTCAGGCATGGAACGCGGGCTCAGGACTTATGAAATAATAATATTGTATATACGAAAACCCGCATGACCATGCTGTTTCGCACGATCATGCGGGTTTTCGTATGGTGCGCCTGACGGGATTCGAACCCACCGCACGCAGCGTCGGAGGCTGCTGCTCTATCCAAATGAGCTACAGACGCATATACAGTGAGGCAGAAACACCTCACTGTATTATTATATCACAAATTCATTCAGATTTCAAGCATTTTTTCAACAGTTGCAAGTTTTACGCTGCAGCAGAAAATATCCATTGCTTTCTGAAGTTCTTCGAGAGTAGGGAAAGTCGGTGCGATACGGATGTTGTTGTCATAAGGGTCATTACCGTAGGGGTAAGTTGCGCCCGCACCGGTGAGAACTACGCCTGCCTGTTTGCAAAGCTCGACAGTTCTCTTTGCGGTACCGTCAAATCCCGTGAAAGAGATGAAGTAACCGCCCTTGGGAGCGTGCCAACCGCCTATAGCGTGAGGAGCTATCTCTCTGTCAAGTGTCTTCAGCACGATATCAAACTTCGGAGCAATGATAGCACGGTGGAGTTCCATGTGCTTTACCATGCCGTCGAAGTTCTTTAAAAATCTGACATGACGGAGCTGATTGAGCTTATCAAAGCCGATAGTCTGATATGTCATCTTGCTCTTGATATAGTTTATGTTCTCTTTGCTTGCACCGATACAGGCAATCCCTGCGCCGGGGAATGTTACCTTTGAAGTTGACGCGAACATCAGAACCATGTTTTCCTTGCCGGTCTTTTTACACTCATCGAGAATGTTGAGAACAACATCATGGTCATCTGTGAGGTGGTGGATGCAGTATGCGTTATCCCAGTAGATGCGGAAATCGTCGGCTTTTGGGTTGAGAGCAGCGAAACGCTTTACAACCTTGTCGGAATACGAGATACCGGTGGGGTTGGAATATGTAGGAACGCACCAGATACCCTTGATCTCCTCATCTTCGGAGACGAGCTTCTCGACCATATCCATATCGGGGCCGTCATCGAGGTACGGCACGGTTATCATTTCTATGCCGAGACTCTGGCAGATAGCGAAGTGTCTGTCATAACCCGGTGCAGGGCAGAGGAACTTCACCTTGTCGTACTTGCCCCAGGGCTTTTTACCGCCGGGAACACCGAGTGTAAGAGACATCATTATGGTATCATACATAAGCTGTAAACTGGAGTTGCCGCCTACGATGATCTCATCAGCTGCCACGCCGAGCATCGGGCGCATGAGCTCTTTTGCTTCCGGGATACCGTCGAGTATGCCATAGTTGCGGCAGTCGGTGCCGTCGGCTGCAAGGCAGTCACCGAGATCGTCTTTGAGCATGGGTTCCGACAGTTTAAGCTGATCGGGAGCCGGCTTTCCTCTTGCCATATTAAGTTTCAGACCTTGCGCGG
>CAMHBE010000191.1 GCA_946183095.1 uncultured Clostridia bacterium
GGTACATACTATGTCAGAATATGCTGTATGCTAAGGATTGTCTCGATATGGTGTCATATCTTGAATTCTTCAGGGACAAAGGACATACAAGCGTGTATGAGTTCGGGTGCAAGGCGCTTATACCGTATAAGGTAAAATTCGATCTGAAGCGTACAGACAAGCGCTTCGCGGACATTGAACTTGAGGATCTGTTCACTTTCCTTCCGGAAAAGAACTGAAACAATAAAAAGGAGTAGTTTATCATGAGTATGTTAACTGTAAACACGAAGAAGGACGGAGCAAAGCTGACAGCAGAGGTTGTCGGGCGTGTCGATATAATGACCGCTCCTCAGTTTGAAAGTGATGTCTCCTCGGAGCTTGAGGGTGTAAGCGACCTCGTCCTTGACCTGAAACAGCTTGATTATATGTCTTCTGCGGGACTTCGTATACTTGTCTCATTACAGAAGACGATGTCGGCTAAAAAGGGAAAGCTCACCATCTGTTCTCCGTCGGCGGATATTCTTGATATATTTACCGCCACCGGTCTTATGGATTTCCTTAATATTGAACAATAAGCTGTAGTTGCAGGAGAATATATCCAAATGGAAGATTATTTAGTCTCCGCAGTGACTGTGTATCGGGATACAGAGCCGGAAATATTCGGAAAGTGTCTGGACTCCCTGCTTGCACAGACTGTCGGTTTTGAAAAGATCGAATGGGTCATAGTTCTGCACAATACAGATAAGCTGCATACCGAAAGCGTTAAAAAGCTGACAAGAGGATATGACAATATCAGGCTTAAAAATCTGAACGATTATACCGTGACACCTGCCGCCGCGAGAAATCTCGGGACAGAAAGTGCGGCAGCTCCGTATATTATGTTCCTTGACCCGGATGACAGCCTTTATCCGCAGTGTATTCAGATCGCCCTTTCACATATCAAAGGTACACGGTCGCAGCTTGCGTGGTTCAGAAAAGAGTTTGTGACCGCTGACGCCGACAGCGTGCCCGCCCCGGAGATCGTGCTCTGGAATCAGACCTATGAAGAGATCGTTGTCGGAAAGGATGATATCCGTGACGGCGATAAGCTGTTCAGCGGCGAGTGCGGCTCAGTGACAGGACGTATTTTTGACAGGGAGTTCCTGAACGCTGAAAATATCAGGTTCGATACCGATATGGTACATGGCGAGGAGCTTATGTTCATACTCGAATGCTGCGGGAAGGCAGACAGATTATGCTGTTTGCCGCAGCTCATAGGCTATCGCAGCAGAGGACGCCGCAGGAAGTATAAAAATGACGCACCCTCACTGATATCGACTGCGAACGGGTATAAAAAGATATTTGATACCGGTCGGTCATACGGGCTGTATATGAACGACATCATTTCCTGTCTTTGCTTTGAGCTTTCACAGCGTATAACTGCGTCAAACAGACTGTCAACGAAGGACAGGCAGAAGTTAAAGGACATTCTCGGCGCTTATGTTGATGATATGGCGCCCCGCAGGGTGTCAAAGCTGTGTTCCGCAAAAACGGCTAAGGAAATGTATGAGTTTGCAAGAGCCGTGATACTCGACCCGGAGAGCTACACCGGCGATTACGAAAGGAACACTCTCATACCTACAGATACAGGGGACGAAAACGGTTTTTCGGAGTATCAGCGTCTGCTCAGGGACATACTCGACCTTAACGGTAACACCGATTTCGGCGAACGGTACGGGTTCAATGACATCAGCACATTGGACGGATATCAGACGGCTGTGCCCGTGTCGGGGTATTATATGTATGCTCCGCTTATCGCATTGCAGACAAATATCGGCGAATCCGGCATACTGACCTCCGATACGGTGCGGAACTATGTGCTCGATCTCGGAAGTCTGGACAATCCGAGAATGATACCCGCCACCGGAAGACAGCTTGCATCTCTTAAGAAACTGCTGAAGGACGCAGTCACGGGTGAAAAGACCTTCCTGCTGCTCGAAAGCTATCCGAGGGCATATAAATACAACGACAATGCCGTAGTCAACACGGTCCACGGCGCACTGATCTCGGACATTTTTGCCGATGAGAGCATATCGGTCTATGCAAAAAGAGCAATGTTTACAGCTCCTGCCGAGCTTCTGTTCCCGGAATCGGTAGCCGATATGACATATTTGCGGCTGCTGTTTGCACTGTCAGAGAGATTCGTGAAGCAGATCATTGCTCCGAACGCATGGGAACTCTGGGAGACGTTCAGATTCCTTGAAAAGAACTGGAGAGATCTCTGCGCGGACATAGAGAGCGGAAGCCCCGATCATTTCAAAGAGGTCATTTCCGATGAATACCGCGGGATAATAGAAAGCTGCCTTATCCCCGACCCCGGCAGAGCGCAGGAGCTTGCGGAGATATTTGAGAAAGGCTTTGATACGCCGGTACTGCCGAAGATATGGAAAAAGCTGTCAAAGATATATGCTTTCGGAGGCGGCGCATACAGGATCTACACGGAGGGGCTCGAACGCTATATCGGCGATGTGAGCATCACTGACGGTGCGTTTATCTCATCGGTGGCTCTTATCGGTACCGAGACGGATACTCCCGGAAATTACCGGCTCGAAGCGGCAAATGCCTTTACGGAATTTGTGCCGACAGACGGTTCCGACACTGTATCGGCATTCGATGCGGTACCGGGCAGGGATTATTTCCTGCAGATCACCACTTATTCCGGGCTATATCGTTATCGGCTCTATGATGTTGTGCGCATCGAGAGGCTCGAAGGAGATGTCCCTGTATTTTCGTACAGATACAGCGGCAATGATACGGTAAGGCTCGGTGAGTGTACGGTCACGGAAGAGCTTGCCGGAAATGCGGTGCTTGAACTGCGGCAGTCCGGCACTGCGGTGACAGATTACGCATATATGCCGAATGAAACGGGTGACGGCATCGTCATTCTGCTTGAGATATGGAACGACGATATATCCTCTCTGAACAAGGAAGATATATCCGTGCAGCTCGAAAAACTGCTCGAAGAACAGGATACCGGCTACCGCAGCGAAGTTGCGGCAGGAAAAATAAAGCCTGTGACTATCGAGTTCATAGAGCAGGAGACCCAGCTCCTTTACAGAGATGTTCTGATGAGCAGGCTGGATCGTCCTTCCGATCTTATCAAGCCGGTAAGGTATATAAACAGTCCGATAAAAGAAAAATTCTTTGTGTCGAGAATAATTAAGTAAGGAGAACACGGCTATGCAAACTATCGAGAAATACTATTATGACATTCTGTCAGAGCAGGCTGCAAAATCACCTGACCGTGAAGCGATAATCATGGGTGATATCAGGCTTACATACAGTCAGCTGGTCGCGAAGATCGACAGCGTTGCTGCGGCTTTGCTGAATAAGGGTCTGAAAAAGGGCGACAAGGTCGCGCTCTGGTCAACCGCTTCTCCCGCGTGGCTTTATACCTACTACGGCATTATCCGTTCCGGCGGTATCGCGCTCATACTGAACGCAAATCTTACTCTTAAAGACGCAAAGCCGCTGGTTGAATTTGCCGATACGAAGTATATGATGTTCGGCAAAACTCACGATATAGCGGGCGGTTCCGATGACGCCAAGCTGCTCGCAGTCGCTTTCGGTCTTGAAGAAAGCAACTGCATAAGCATAGTGGACGAGAGCTTCGACAATATCCCCGAAAACAAGCCCGACACCACAGGCTGGACAGTCCGTGACGATGCGTATATCATCTACACATCCGGCACAACAGCGTTCCCGAAGGCAGTCCTCACCTCGCAGTACGCTATCACGAATGTCGTAAGACAGCTTACAAAAGAGATAGACCCGATACGCGGAGATAAGGCAGTCCTCGGTGTTCCCCTCTTCCACGCATACGCTATTTTCGTTACATGGATATATCTCTCCACAGGATCAACACTTATAATTCCCGACGCGATAAAAGCGAATATCATCGCACAGCTCGTTGAGAAAGAAGACGCATCCGATCTCTGGTCGGTCGCCACGATATATCAGGGCATTATCGACAGCGAGGAATTTACCGCTATGGTGGCTCCCAGAGTACATATTTGTTCCATAGCCGGAAGCTATACCTCTCCCGTGCAGTTCATGCGTTTTGAGACTGCTCTTTACAACACCACATTCATCAATCTTTACGGTATGACCGAGACATCGGCAACTTATACCCTCACAAGACCCGGCGATGATGTGTCTGTACGCTACAACACAGTCGGCAGGGCGATAGACGGCGTTGAGCTTGCTGTATGGGACGAGGAGAACGGTATTCTTCCCGCAGGCGAGGTCGGCGAGATCATAACACGCGGCTATCATCTGAAAAACAGCTACTACAAGCTGCCTCCCGAAAAGCAGGCGGTCGATGCGGACGGCTGGCTCCATTCCGGAGACCTCGGCGTTCTCGATGAACAGGGCAATCTCCGGATCGTCGGCAGAATAAAAGACCTCATCATCAAGGGTGGCGAGAACCTTGCCCCTGCCGAAATAGAAGCACAGGTAATGTCGCATCCGTCTGTCGCAAGCTGCCGCATATTCGGATACAAAGACCGTATATACGGCGAGAATCTCGGTGCGTGCATCGTTCTTGCGCCCGGTGAGACCTTCGATGAGGATGCTCTCAAAAAGTATATGAAGGAGAAGGTCGGCTCGTACAAGTCTCCGGTATATTACTTTGTATTCGACAAGTTC
>CAMHBE010000192.1 GCA_946183095.1 uncultured Clostridia bacterium
CAAATCGCAGGTAACTGTTGAGTACGTTGACGGCAAGCCTTCGAGAGTTGACACTGTCGTTATCTCCTCGCAGCATAAGGCTTCCGCTACCCTCGAACAGATACGCGCGGACGTTATCGAAAAGGTCATCAAGGCTACAATCCCCGCAGACCTGCTGGACGAAAACACAAAGTATTATGTGAACCCCACAGGACGTTTCGTTGTAGGCGGACCGCAGGGCGACAGCGGACTTACCGGACGCAAGATAATCGTAGATACATACGGCGGCTATTCCCGTCACGGCGGCGGTGCATTCTCCGGCAAGGATCCGACAAAGGTCGATCGTTCCGGGGCTTACGCGGCACGTTACGTTGCAAAGAACATCGTGGCTGCGGGACTTGCGGACAAGTGCGAAGTTGAGCTTGCTTACGCTATAGGCGTTGCAAAGCCTGTGTCTGTCTTCGTTGACACCTTCGGCACCGGAAAATACAGCGATGAGAAGATCAGCGAAGCTGTGAACAAGGTGTTCGACCTTCGCCCCGCATCTATCATCAAGATGCTCGACCTCAGAAAGCCGCAGTACAAGCAGCTTGCAGCTTATGGTCACATGGGACGCGAGGAACTCGGCGTTGCATGGGAAAAGACCGATAAGGCCGACGCACTCAAGGCTGCCCTCTGATAAGTTTTAACATAATAGATCCCCCGTTCCGGTTGATTTTCCGGAGCAGGGGATTTGTTTTTTACTGTTGTATGTCGGAATCATATAGTTCCAGCCATGTCGGAAGAAACCCGGCACCGAGAGCGACACGCTGCGACGCGAGGTGGGATGCAGCTGTACCGTAAAAGGGAAGAATGCCCCTTGAAATTATCTCGTTTTTCAGCAATGTTACGAGCATGGTTCCTATACCGCTGCTGCGGTTATCTTTTGCAACATCTATTCCTATCTGCCACATTATCCGGCTGTCACGGCTCGCACCTGCCATGCCGAGTATTTCTCCGTCGCGCACAGCCGCAATTCCAAGCATATCAGGTGCGGTCTCACAGAAGCCGTATGCCTCTTTATATCTGTCGTCACCGCGGAACTGCTTGATGTCGTCCTGTTCGTACCGCCGTATCTCATAACCTGAAGTATCAACGTATGAGGGAGTTTCCGAGATATAGAACGGGTGTGCGGAACCGATACATCTTCCGTATTCACGGAGCTTATCGTCGATCATGCGCATATACCGCGCTTCAAAGAACCACTCACCGCCGGTTTCGGCAAAGGTTTCTCTGCACCAGTCGATGATATCCCGTTTTCCGCTGAATAGTAGCTTACTGTTCACAACGGCGATCTTTAGGAACACGTCATCCTTTTCACGATATACCCGTCTGCCGTCGCGTTTTTCATAAACGGTGAAGTGGTTGTTTTTATCTGAGACTTCTTCCACAGTGCAGCATAGATCTTCAGACAGCTGTCTACACAGAATGCTATTCATAGTGTCATACCTTTTCAGTGAATATCGAGTTCAGCGTGCCCCAGTCCACATTGTCGGCGGCTGCATTTATCTGCGCGATACGCTGACGATGAGCTTCGGGGAAGCTGTATGTGTTGAGTTCATCGAGAACGTCGCACAGTGCATCGAAATCACGGTCTTTAGCGGCTTCACGGATAGCTGCATAAGCATCTTCGAGCAGGTCTTCCGAAATTTCCGGTAGGTCTGCTTTTTCTTCTTCTGCATCTTCTTTGGCATCCGCGCCGTATTTTACTTTTACTGCGCGGTACATTTCAAGCAGATGCGCGGTATTCTCACGGATAGCGTCGATATCACCGCTGTCGCCGGCGTGTTCCATTTTTTCGGCAAGGTCTGCGATCTCGGTCTCGCCGACAAGTCGGGAAGTGCTTTTGAGCGCGTGGACCTTTATCGTGTAGTTTGCCCAGTCCTCGCTGTTATAAAGCTGTTCAATGAGGTCGGACATTTCGTCTATGCTGTTTAGGTAGATATCGAGTATCGCTCTGTCGGGTGCGGCAGGCGCTGGGGATTCGGAAGTCGCTGCGAAGACAGATGTTTGTCCTTCTTCTTCTGTTATCTCCTCCCGTTCTACCACCACAAGGTCTTCGGGGAGCAGTTCTATGATGAGCGATTCCAGTTTGTTCGGGTCGATAGGCTTTGTGAGGTATTCGCAGAATCCCGCTGCGATATACTTTTCGCGCACGCCGGACACAGCGTTAGCGGTAAGACATACCGCGGGTGTATCGTAATTCGCGCTTTCCTTGTCGGCACGTATCTCCGCGAGCGTTTCAATGCCGTCCTTGTTGGGCATTCTGTGGTCGAGGAATATGAGGTCATATCTGCGCACCTTTGCGAGCCTTACCGCCATTTCACCGCTGGATGCTGTATCAATGCGGATGTCGGTCTTTTTGAGCAGGTTCTTGAATACAACAAGGTTCATTTCCACGTCGTCAACAACAAGAACTTTAGCGTAGGGAGCCTTGAAAGATTCGCGGTATTTCTTCCTGTCTGTGAGCGAACGTTCGAGGGCGCGCTCATAGTCACCGATAGGAGAACTTTTGACGATCTCCTGATTTAGCGTGAATGAGAATACCGATCCTTTTCCGTATTCGCTCTCGACTTCGAGACGGCTGTCCATAAGTGCAAGAAGCTGCTGTGTGATGCTCATGCCGAGACCGGTGCCTTCGATAGAGCGGTTGCGGTTCTCCTCGATGCGCTCGAAGGCGATATACAGCTTGTCTATATCCTCTTTCTTTATGCCGATACCTGTGTCCGAAACGCTCACGCGCAGTTGTATAAAACCGCCGTCTGTGCGCTTGTATGCAACTGTAAGAGTTACCGAACCCTGCTTCGTATATTTCACGGCATTGGTGAGTATGTTCATGATTATCTGCTTTATGCGTATCTCGTCGCCGTGCAGGTAATCGGGTGTTGTGGGATCTACTCTTACCTTGAATTCAAGCCCTTTGGCATTTGCGCGTGGCTGGATGATGTTGGTAAGGTCGTTGAGCACGGAAGAAAGCTGGTAATCAACGGGTATGATGTCCATTTTACCCGCTTCGATCTTCGAGAAGTCCAGAACATCGTTGATAAGTCCAAGCAGGGTATTGCCGGCTTTGCGGATATCCTCCGCGTATTCGAGTGTCTGCTCTTCGCTGCTTTCACGGAGTATCATCTCATCCATGCCGAGGATAGCGTTTATAGGCGTTCTTATCTCATGCGACATATTTGCAAGGAAGTCGCCCTTTGCGCGCGAAACATCTTCCGCCGACTGCTTCGCTTTTTGAAGCAGAGCGATATACTTGCGCTCGTCTGTCCTGTCCTCTATGCGGATCTGGTAGCAAACAGGCTTTTTTCTTATGTACAGATAGCTGACCGATATGTGGAAGCTCGCTTCTGTGCGTTCGGAATCGAACTCCGCGGGCTTGCCGGTAGTCGTGACCGCGTTCAGCCACCTGTGTATCTCCTCGAACCTTTCGTTGTCCTTGTAGAGCGGACCGTCTATATACAGCTCATTCAGTTCGGGCATATAATCGGTCGCGGGACCGCTGTAACCGAGATAATGCCTCGACAGGTCAAAGGAAATGAAGGCTGTCTTTCCCTCCTGCATGATATTGCTTACGGCGGTGTCGGATATCGCATAAATGCGCAGACGTCTGCTCATTATTATAAGAACGATCTCGGTGAGTATATATGCGGCAGGCTGGAGTTCATAGTCCAGCTCCAGAGCTCTCGACAGCACGAAAGAAGCGAGGTTTATGACATACAGCGTAAACAGCATGACTATGTGCTTTTTGGAAACGTCCTTTCTCTTGAGACCGTATGCGAGTAAGATTATATCGAGCACAAGGTAGAATGCCAGCAGAATATAATATACCTTGTGCAGAGGTCCGTATGTTTTTGTAATGAACGACAGACCGTTCCTGTGAGTGATATCCACAGTGTCGTATATCAGGTGGTTCTTGTGTGTGGACAGTGCCAGACCGCCTATCAATGAGCTTGTGACAAACAGGATGCCGCTGAGGATTTTCGGCATCTTCACCTTGCAGAAAGAGAATATATAGGTGAGGTAGCTCATTTGCAGAAAGCAGGTACATAAATAGACCAGTCCGTTTGCGAGCACCGCTTCTCCGACACTTTCTGAAACAGCAACTCTGAAATATCCGACATTTATTATCGGTATAAGAAGATAGACCAGCGTAAAGCTGACCGAGACATGACGGTTCCAGTTCCATAAGAACACGCCTGACAGTGTTATCGAGATGTAGAGCGCGAGCTGATAATACAGCATATTATGCCCTCCTGTCTGTCGGTATATTTGCGGTAGATCAGTTATAAAGCATATTGGCGCGGAGCTGTCCGCAGGCGGCATTTACCGACGCGCCGAGTTCTCTGCGCATGGTAACGCCTATACCGTTCTTTTTAAGAATATCATAGAAGCTCATTATCCGTTCATGCGGGCTGCATGAGAAAATAGGATCAACCGAAGGATTGTAGCGTATTATGTTGACGTAGCAGTTCATACCGCGCAGAAGATCCGAAAGTGTCCGCGCACAGTCATCGCTGTCATTGACACCGTCCAGCATAACATATTCAAACGTGATGCGGCGGTTGTTCTTTTCCGAGTAATATCTTGCAGCCTCCAGCACTTCACTTATAGGGTATTTCCCTGTAACGGGCATTATGCT
>CAMHBE010000193.1 GCA_946183095.1 uncultured Clostridia bacterium
GGGCAAAACTTCTATATAGGTATCTGTCTTAACCACCCGTGTCTTTTCGTTGCAATAATGCAGTGTTTCCGATAAACAGACAGCGATTTATCGTTCGTCTTCGGGTCTTCTTTTTACTACCGATTCCACAACGCTCGTCAGCACCTTTTCGCCGCTTTGGTCGAATACGTCGATAGTCACCGTCATAAGCCCGGTATGTGCGCTTCTTTCTGAAAGTCCGGTAACTTTTGCGATACCTTTCAGCACGCTTCCGGCAAACACCGGCTTCATCCATTCCACCGAGGTCGATTTTCCGGCGATGAGCTGTTCTCCGGCGAAATCCACGAGAACGTACTGCGACCACACCGACAGGAACGACAGCATCCCCGGCGCGATAAGCTCACCGAACCGCGTATGCCGTGCGAAATCCTCGTCCGTGTGGATGCGCGCGGGGTTGTATTTTCTCGCGAAATCTATCATTTCATCCTTGTCGATGATGATATTTTCGACCGTCTTTTCGGCACCCTGCCGGATGTCTTCAAAATACATGATATTCCTTTCTCCGGGCACCTGTTCAGATGCAGTAATCTCCGCCGCTTGAGTGACCGCGTTCGCATATATCCGCTACGGTGATGCCGTCAAGGTATTTCGATATGGCATCTTTCAGTCCGACCCACACATAAAGCGTATCGCACTCATTCGCACGCGGACAGTCGTTCACCTCGCAGTCGAGACAGGCTACCGGCGCGAGACTGCCCTCCGTTGCGCGCAGCACGTCGCCCACACTTATTTCCGACGCGGGTCTCATCAGCGCATATCCGCCCTTGTTGCCGCGATTCGTGCGCAGTATGCCGTTTCTCGTGAGCATCGGCACGATCTGTTCGAGATATTTTTTTGAGATGTTCTGCCTTTCGGATATCTCCTTCAGGGAAATGAATCCGTCTTCCTCATGTCCGGCTATATCCACCAGCATCCTCATGGCATATCTGCCTTTTGTTGATATCTTCAATATGACCACCCCCACATTGTTTCCGCTCATTCCGACCGTTGGTCATCAGAGCCGTTTTGTTGATATATATTCCTATTATACCATAGTTTTTGTAGGATTTCAAGGGGTATTGGACAAAATCGGATAAAAAAACCCGGAAACATGATAATGCTCCCGGGGATCTTTTACTTTGACATTTTTATCATATCGCCGACTTTGAGCCTGTTGCCCGTATGGAGGATGATGCTCTCATATACCTTTGCGACGAACATCATCAGCAGGACATCTGCGACAGCAAGTACAGCTATGCTGATAAGCGCTTCCGCAATGCCGATCTTGCCGAGCATATAGTCTGTGGGAAGAACGAAAGGCGAGCTTATCGGGAGATATCTCGCGATAACCGACATGGTGTTTTCCTCGCCTGTTACCTGCGGGAAGTAAGCAAGATAGAAGCCGAGCACACCTATGATAGAGACAGGCTGGAGCGCCGGAGCGAGATCCTCCATTTTGCTGACGCTCGAACCCGCAAGTCCCGCAAGTCCCGCAAACAGCAGGAAGCCGAGGACGAACACAACTATCATTATGATGAATATAGTTCCGTCAACATTCGAGAATGCCCCGACTACCTCATTGATAACGTACTGCACGCCTTCTTCGGAGCCTGCGCCGGAAGCCGACTGCCCTACCGCTGCCACTGCGGCATCGAGCTTCGAGAAGATACCTATCGGCATTGCCACGACAAATCCTAACGTACCGCTTACTACTATTATAACGAACTGCATCAGCGATACGCAGCACATAGCGAGTATCTTGCCGATGATGAGCGCGAGGGGCTTTATGGATGTGAGCAGGTACTCCACGATACGGGAGGATTTCTCGATAGCTACGGACTGCGCGACGAGCTGGCTGTAGGAGAAGATGAAGATGAACAGGATTATGGAGGAGATCATCGGAACTATGGATCTTACCATATTCTGTATCTCGCTCACGGATTCCTGACCCGCGCAGGTGAGTGTCGTTGAGATACCGGACATCGAAAGCGTAAGATCGCTTTCCGGAACACCGAAGGACATGAGGTACTTTGCCTTGAAGACCTGTGCGACAGTGCTGTTTATCATGCTGCAGTCATTTTTCTGTATGAGCTCGTTCTTGCCTGCATATACCGAATCCACGGAGAACGTACCGTTCCGGACGGTGATGCGTGAGAGCATCTCGCCGGCTGTGGAATTATCGAGGGTGGGGAGTTTCTCGTCAGCCTGTGCAGCAGTGATCATCTTCACATTTATGCCGAGAGCCGCCGAGAGGTCGGTGAGGTCGATGTCGTAACCTGTCTCGTTGCTGATATACAGATCCGTTACCGTAAGTGTGCTGCCGCCGTTCGGGGAGCCGCCGCCGTTGTTGTTGTTAAGAAACAGTGTCGGCAGGAAGTTCGCGAGGAAAGCCATTACAGCAACGATGACCGAGATAACCACGGTGCCGACGATGAATGACTTTGTCTTAACCTGCTGTACGAATGAGAACGCAAATACGTTTTCCCAGCCTTTAGTCTTCATTTGCTTCACCTCCGCATTTCTCCACGAAAAGTTCATGCAGTGACGGCTCGCGAAGGTCGAACTTTATCACGTTTATGCCGTTGTCTATCATTTTTTTCAGGAAAGCGCCCGCGTCGTCTTCGGTCTTTACCTTGTAGTAGGAGCCGTTGGGTGTCTCTTCGATAAGCGTGAGCCCGCATTCCTGAGCGATACCGCCGAAAGGCTTGTCGGCCTTGACGGTAAGGTTCTCACGTCCGCGCCGGCGCTTTATGTCGTTGAGGTTGCCCTGCATAACGACCTGTCCGTGGTGCAGCAGAACGAGGTCTTCGCAGAATTCCTCGATAGTTTCCATCTGATGCGACGACATCATGATATACTTGCCGTTGTCGCGTTCCTCACGGATGATGCTCTTGAAGAGGTCGGCATTTACGGGGTCAAGACCGCTGAGCGGTTCGTCGAGTATGATGATATCGGGGTTGCAGAGAAGCGCCGCCGCGAGCTGCACCTTCTGCTGATTGCCCTTTGAGAGCTGCTCGGCTCTGCTTTTTCTGTATTCGTCTATTTTCAGACGGGAGAACAGGTAATCTATAGCCGGGGTGGCATCTCTTTTGCTCATGCCTTTGAGGGACGCGAAATAGTACATCTGCTCAAGGATGTTGTACTTCGGATAAAGACCGCGCTCCTCCGCGAGATAACCGACCTTTTCCTTCATCACGTCGAAGGGTTTGCCGTTCCATTCCACCGTTCCGCTGTCCTTAGCGAGCATACCGAGTATCATGCGGATAGAGGTGCTCTTTCCCGCGCCGTTGGTACCGAGAAAAGCGAAGATGCCGGGTTCGGGTATCTCAAACGACAGATCTTCTACAGCAACTTTTTCTCCGAACTTTTTCGACAAATGTTCGATCTTGAATGCCATGTTTGTTCTCCTTATCTTTTTTCGACCGTGAACTTCATTCCTGTCTTTGTCTCTCCGGAAACTTCAAATTCGTCGAAAGCGGGCAGACATACGGCTTCGGTGCCTTCTTCCGCAAGAAATCCTCTTGCAACGGCTATCGCCTTTACCGCCTGATTTACGGCTCCCGCGCCGACAGCCTCGACTTCCGCACTGCCGCCTTCGCGGATCACCGCGCAGATAGCTCCCGCGACCGAACGCGGAACGCTCCTTGAAGATACTTTGATAATATCCATTGCTTTTCTCCTTGTGATTATATTTACAGGCGATACCGCTGATATCGGGTATGCCTTTATTCACATATATTTATGCGTTCTATGCCGGTACATTTCCCGCACTTTTCATCAATTGAGACAACGACCGCGTTTATCATGATGTCACCGTCGGGATAGGTGTGTCTCTGCGGATAATATGTTATGAGACGCTTGATGATAACGTCCTTGTCTATGCCGAGCACGGAATCGCGCACGCCGGTAAAGCCCACATCCGTGATATATCCGGTGTGTCCGGCAAGTATCTGCTCATCGGCAGTCTGAACGTGTGTGTGCGTACCGATAACAGCCGAAACACGCCCCGCAAGATAATACCCCATGGCTTTCTTTTCCGAAGTGGCTTCGGCATGGAAATCCACGATGATGTTGGGGGTGTCGATGTTTTGCAGTATTTCGTCGGCGCACCTGAACGGGTTGTCGCAGTTCTCCATGAATGCCATACCGATAAGGTTTATCACCGCGACGCGGGTCTTGCCCATGTCGAATACGGTGAAGCCCCTGCCCACGGTATCGCCGAGGTTCGCGGGACGGATTATGACATCGCTGGTCTCATAGCGTTCGCTCATCTCACGTCTTCGGAAACAGTGGTTGCCGGTAGTGATAACGTCCGCCGCTTCAAGCAGCATATCCGCAGAAACAGGGGTGATGCCGTTGCCGTCTGCGGAATTTTCGCCGTTCACGATCGTCATGTCTATCGTGTAGGTGCGTTTGAGCTGCGGGAGACGCTTTGTAAGAAAAGAGGTGCTGCGCTGACCGACTACATCTCCCACGAATAGTATGTTCAAATCATCACTCCTATTGCAGTTTACGGAACTTTGTGATGCTTCCGACCGGTCGTTACCTTTTTGTCAAGGGTACTCCAAAATAATTTTCTGCGAAAATTTTTTTAAAG
>CAMHBE010000194.1 GCA_946183095.1 uncultured Clostridia bacterium
CAGAGCTGCGCGCTCTGGACTTGCGGCAGCCTAACGCTGCACCGAAATGATATTGGATCCGGAGAAAACTTTTTGACAGACTGAAACGGTGGTGTCGCTAAAGGTGACACCACCGTTTTTTAATTGCTCTCAATTTCTTTTGCCGCTTCGAGTTTCCGCATTCCCGAGAACTCGGCGAGCGCCATGATTATCGTGACTATACCGGACATAAGGTCGGCGGCGGGACCCGCATACACAACGCCGTAGATGCCCGGCTCAATGAAGAGAGGAAGCACGACGAGCAGCGGCAGGAAGAACAATATCTGCCTTGTGAGCGACAGGATGATGCCCTTTACGGGTTTGCCGATAGACGTGAAGAACGTCGATGTTACCGGCTGGAGACTGACTATTGGGACGAAGAACAGGAAGATGCGGAAGAAGCTCTCGCCGAACGAGAAATATTCTTCCGTACCGTCGCCGAACATTGACAGTATCTGCCGCGGGAACACCTGAAATACTATGAATGAGACAGTCGCTATAACGACTGACGCTATCGCCGCAAGCCTGTATGCCTTACGCACACGGTCATACTGCCTCGCGCCGTAGTTGAAGCTCTCGATAGGCTGGCTGCCCTGACCGAGCCCGATAGCGAACGAGAACACTATCATATTCACTTTCATTATTATACCGGCGCAGGCGATCGGTATCGAATCACCGAACTGTGACAGTGACCCGTAATGTTTCAGCGAGTTGTTGAGCACTATCTGCACGACCATCATCGCTATCTGATTGAAGAACGACGCCAGCCCTATAGACGCGACCCTGCCGATGTGCATCAGCTTCGGCAGGAAATGCTCCTTCCGCAGTTTCGTGCTTTTGAAGCGGAACACCACATACCAAATAACGATGGAGGACGACAGGAACTGACCTATCACGGTCGCGACCGCGGCACCTGCCATTCCCCAGCCGAAGCCTAAAACGAATACCGCGTCAAGTATGGTGTTCGATGCAGCGCCGACGATGTTGCAGATCATGGTCATTCCGGGGCTGCCGTCAGCACGGATGAGATGACCGCCGCCGCCCGTCAGTATGAGGAACGGGAAGCCGAATGCCGTGATGCGGACGTATTCCTGCGCGTAGGGCAGAACATTTTCCGGAGAACCGAAGAATACCAGCAGCGGCGTGAGAAACAGCTCTGCAATGACCGTCAGGACAACTCCCGATACCAGCAGCATAGTGAACGAGTTTCCTATATAATAGGGAGCCTTATCTTTTTCGCCTTTGCCGAGTGAAAGGTTGTAGCAGCTCGCGCCGCCGATGCCGAACATCAGAGCGAGGGAGATGCACATGGTCGATAGCGGGAATGCTATGTTCGTTGCGGCATTGCCGTCGGTGCCGACAGCCTGACCGATGAAGAGCTGATCGACGATGTTGTAGAGAGCGCCGACCAGCATCGCGATGATGCTCGGGACGGCGAATTTAGCCATGAGCCTGCCGACGGGCTCTGTGCCGAGCGGGTTGTTTTCTTTTTCCATTTCCACACATTCTTTCATGAAAGATGTCATATATACGATCAAATAATTATATCACCTTTTCGACTGCAAGTCAAACCGAAAATCCCGGTCTGATACACTCCTCTTTATTGCATTTTGCACAACCTTGATAATGCTTTCCTGCCGCAGAACTTTGTGCGGTGAACCTTTTTTCAAAAAACTATTGAAATATCCGGCGGAATGTGGTATAATACTACCAATAACTTGCGAAAGGACAACGAAAATGGCTGAAAACGAAATAAAAATGAACGAAAAGAGAAATCCCGATGCTATTTCCGCAGATGAGCCCCAGATACCCGAGAACATATTCCCCGATCTCGGAAATGAGGAGCTTGTTGCGGCGATGAACGCTGTAAAGAATGAAGAGAACAAGGAAACGCAGACCGCACTTATCGAGAAAGTTCTTACCGCAAAATTCTTTGCGCCGGTGGATATCATAGACGGCGACGGCAATCCTGTGCGCGGTACGGGAAAGATACAGATACCCGAAAATTCCAAATTCAATTTCAAGCTGCTGCAAAACACAAAGGGCGAGCAGTTCTTCGCTGTATTTACCGATATTGAAGAATTCCAGAAATGGAACAAGACGCCCAAGATCAACACCATAGTTGTCGTATTCCCGCAGATAGCGCAGCTTGCGCTGGAGAAATCCGACAGCATAAGCGGATTTGTGATAAATCCGATGACACAGAACATTATTTTCTCGCGTGACGCGATAACCCACCTGCTCGATGCGATGAAGACTGTTGTTGAACGTCAGAAAGCGGCGAAGGAGGCTGCCGGGCAGCATCAGGTTCGTCTTATGTTTGGCAAGCCGGCGAACGTTCCGGAATCCGTTTACGGCGCATTCAAAAAGAAACTTGCGAAGATACCGGAAGTCAAGAAGGCGTACTTCTGCATGATGAAGCAGGGCGATCAGGAATACTATCTTTTTGCCATGGATATTGACGCGGACATCACGAAATGCAAGCAGATCGGCGACAATTTCTGCAAATCAGTTGAGATGTTCCTGACGAAGTTCCCGATCATGGCGGCACCTGTGAACTCTCCATACGGAGAAGGCGCCAAGAAAGTCGGCGAACCGTTCTATGTTGCGGAATAAAGACCTTCGAGTCTCGTGTTCGGTCTGAACACGGTTATGCAGGAAGCATCTTTATTACTGTTTGCATCATTCTATATTGGAGCGCGCCGCATATTGCCATATTGCAAGTCTGTACCGCATTATCGCGGCGTGTAACGTCTCCACGCCGAGCGTGGCGCTGCCCGCGCAGGGCAAAAGATCTCTCGATGCTCTCAAGCGGAGCGCTCTCTCGCCGCTCTCAAGCGCAGCGCATTCTCGCCGCTCTCTCGCTGCTCTCTTACAACATCTCACAAGCTGTCTGTACTGTACGGGCGGCTTTTTTCGTGGAAATGCGGCAAAATTTTCTGACGGCGGTACAATTGTAAAAAAAACACTTGCAAAAATCCCTATAATATAGTATAATATAAAAAGATATTGCTAAAACCCGGAATAAAAGGAAGATAAAAGTAAAAAAGGAAGATAAGTATGATAAGTGCATTGATGTCGGGCAATATGCTCAATATAGTCCTGACCGCGTTTTCTATCGCGGTGATGATCTTTGTGGTGTTTCCGCTGCATGAGAGTTCTCACGCGCTTGCGGCAAAGCTGCTCGGTGACGATACAGCCGAACAGCAGGGTCGTATATCGCTCAATCCGTTCGTACACCTCGATCTTATCGGCACCATAGGCATCATACTTTTCCGCGTGGGCTGGGCAAAACCGGTGCCGGTGAATCCCGCAAGATGCAGGAAGATACGGAGCCAGCGCGCCGCTATGGCTATAACCGCCGCAGCGGGACCTATGGCGAACATACTGTCATCCCTCGTCTTCCTCATAATTCGCAAGATCATCGAAGTCTCCACGCAGACATTCATCTACGGCAACATGATATATTCGCCCGCCGGCAATACTATGAGCGTTGCAGCATACATCATACAGGCTCTCGACCTCATTATCTGGCTTGACCTGTTCAACGGAGTGTTCAACCTGCTGCCGATACCGCCTTTCGACGGGTCGAGAGTGTTCTTCGCTTTCCTGCCCGATAAATACTACTTCGCTATAATGCGCTATGAACAGTACATCATGATCGGACTGCTCATACTCATGTACACAGGTATCGTCTCGATACCGTTCCAGTGGCTCGCAGACCTCATATACTCGTTCCTCGACCTGATAACGAAGTTCATCTGCTGAAATGGAAGAACTGAACTTCAAACTCGAAATATTCGAGGGACCGCTCGACCTGATGCTGAACCTTATCTCAAAGCATAAGCTCAACATACGGGATATCGAGATATCGGTGCTGCTCGACCAGTTCCTCGCCTACCTCGATAAGATGCGGGAAGCGGATATCGACATCGCGGGTGAGTTCATAGAAATGGCGGCTCACCTCATCTTCATCAAGACCGCGGAACTGCTGCCGAAGCATGAAGCGGAAGTCCTCAAAAAAGAACTCTCCGGCAGACTTATAGAATACGCCATGACTAAACAGGCTGCCGAGCGTCTCAGACGACATTACATCGGCGACAGCGTGTTCGTCCGCGAACCCATCGAACTGCCCGTCGATATGACCTACCGCGGGCTGCATGACAGATACGAACTTCTGGATTGTTACTCCGCTGTCAGCGGCAAGAGCGAAAAGCTCAAACGCGACGCTAAGCAGATATTCAAGCCCATAGTCGCGCAGACCTATGTCAGCGTCTTTGAAAAGCTGATATTCGTAGTAAGGCACCTGCGCACAGGCGCGGAAATAAACGTCAAAAGCCTGTACCGCGGGCAGTCGCGCTCCGCACAGGTGGCTGTGTTCCTCGCTTTGCTGGAATTGTCGAAACGCGGCAGAGTGAGGTTCTCCGATGACGGCGAACAGATAACCATGACAACGGGCGGCGGCGAAAACGCCATGCCCGGATCGGAAGAGCCCGAAACCACAGAAAACAACAACGAAACGGAGGCGGAGAACGAGTGACACTTGCGGAAGGCATTGCTGCGATAGAAGCGGTCATGTTCGCTTACG
>CAMHBE010000195.1 GCA_946183095.1 uncultured Clostridia bacterium
GCTTCGCAGGAGCATTTCGGATAACATAAAGCTGTTCAGCCGGGGTGCGGTCATAACCGGGTTTTCTTCCGGCGCGGAGCTTCTTACAAGCCCGGACAGCTTCGACATAATCTTTCTTGATATAGGAATGGACGGTATCGACGGTATGCAGACAGCGCGGGAGCTGCGGAAAAGAGGGTGCGGTTCCGCGATCATCTTTGTGACCGCATTCGAGGACAGAGTTTTTGACGCGTTCGATGTCGGAGCATTCAACTTTCTCGTAAAGCCGGTATCGGCGGAGAAGTTCTCAGAAGTCCTTCAAAAAGCGATAGAGAGCCGTGAAACACCGCCTCCGACTGAATCACACGACCGGTATATTGCAATAAAAACAGGCGGGCTCAACACAAAGCTTGCACTGTCGGAGATAATGTATGCCGAGGTGTTCGACCGCACTCTGATACTGCACACGACGAGCGGGAAAGTCGAATACCGCGGCAAGCTGTCCGAGTTTGAGAAATGCACGGACGACAGCTTCTTCCGAACTCACCGCTCGTATCTGATAAACCTGCGCTACCTTGCAAGCTACACATCTTCGCAGGTGACGCTTGACAACGGTGACAAGGTGATACTTGCGAAAAAGCGCTATTCCGAGCTTGTGAAAGCATATATGCACTTTATCAGAACGGAGGATTGAATGTACGACTATCTTGAGATCTACACGGACATCAGCCTGACGCTTACTATGATAATCACAATTCTTGTGTATTCTGTCGGGCTTATGCAGTTCCTCCGACCGTTCACGAAAAGCCGTCCTTCACGGTATCTCACGGGGCTGACGTATGCGGCGATAATGCTCACTATGTTCTTTCTGCCGCAGGAGTTCAACAATCTGCTCGCATACGGTGCCGGAGTCGTCGGCGCATTTGCAGTTTTTACACTGCTCGACCGGCGCAACTACGCGCAAAAACTGTTTCTCGCATTCTCGTTCTTTTCGATACGCTGGCTCACCGCCGCTGTCGGCACGTCAATATGGCTGAAAGTTTACGGCTGGACTTGCGGATTCGTCATTGACACATTCATGTTCGAGCCCGAAAAACAAGTTGCTGCATACATCGTGTACGATGCTGTTGAAGGCTGCATAATGGCAGGGATAATGCTCCTGCTGATAACGATATTTCACAAGGTATATGTCAGCAAAAACGAGAAAATGAGCGTCAAAGAGGCACTTCTGCTGATGCTGCCGAGCGTTGCGGGAGTGTTCAACTACCGGCTCCTGCTCTACTTCAACAGCATTGACACGCGAGAAATAAACATCAGCCCGTATGACCTTGTTTCGTTCGCGTTTTACCTCGTTTCCTACACGACGCTTGTGGCGGTAATATGGTTCTATGAGCAGATCAAAGCCGCACAGCGAAAGGAAAAAGAGAACGCAATGCTTGTCATACAGACCGACAATATCCGCGACTACATCAGCGGTGCGGAGAGCCTTTACCGCGATATCCGCGCAGTCCGGCACGATATGCGAAATCACCTTGCAGTCCTCGAAAGCCTGCACGAACGCGGCGAGAACGAAGCATTTGAAAGCTATCTGCGGGAAGCACGCGCCCGTATCGGGAATGACCCCGGTATCAACAGCGGCGACCCGGTGACAGATGTTATCCTATCCGAAAAACAGTCCGAAGCCGCAAAGCACGGTATCACATTTGACTGCGATTTTCACTACCCGTCCGATCTCAAAGACGGCGCGCTTGATATGAGCATTATCCTCAATAATGCGCTGAATAACGCAATAGAAGCGGCGGAGAAATGCCCGGAGAACGAGCGGAATATAGCGATAACTTCATCACGGAAAAAGAATGCGTTTATCATCACAGTAACAAATTCCTGCGCCGGTGTGGAGCTGGCAGACGGCGAACTCCCCGCGACTACCAAATCCGACAGCGAGAACCACGGCTTCGGACTTCTGAACATCAAAAACACCGCCGAAAAGTACGGCGGCGGTGTCGAGATCAACAGCAATGACGGAGTTTTCACGCTTACCGTTATGCTGATGCTGCAATAATTCACGCACTAAAAAGCGTGTTTCACAGCAATTTGCTTAATTTCATCAATTTCTGCACGATATAATAAGCACAGGACACGGAATGTCATAATAATTTCTCAAATACAGGACCGAAGGGGTACGGGGGCGACCGGAAAGCCCCCGAAAAGATTTTCGGATTTAAGAGAAATTAGAAATTCATGAAAGGAATTGATGATTATGATAACAAACACAATGTCGGCTCTTATGTCTGCGGGAACGACCCTTAAACAGGCGCAGGTGCAACAGCACGCGCTCAAAAAAGACGAGGGTCACGCGGGTGTACTGAAAGCGGAGATACAGAACTCCGTCAAGACCGATACTTCCGCGAAAGAAGCGGAACTGAAACAAACCGAGAATCACGCTGCTGAATTGAAGTCGAGGCAGTCGGAAATGCTTGCAAACACTAACGACGAGCTCAAAAAGAACGTTGACCGTGCGGAGATCGCCGACCGTGAGGAAGAGAAGGAAGCTGCGAAAACGACGGAGAAGAAGGCTGCGGACAAGACCGAAAAGACTGACAACTTCGGTAACGCTCCAAAGGCAGACGAAAAGGAGAGCGCAGATGCGGATAAGCCCGGTGAGACTGCGGAACCAGCGGTGCAGACTGTTGTTCCTGACCCGATACGCGTTCCGAAGCCTATGGACGTTAAGGCGTAGGGGGGTGAGTGTATGTCAATGCAAATAAATAGCTTGTATAACAATTACCCGGTCAGCAGTAATTCGTTGGAGAAGAAAACCGCTGCTGATGAACTTGCTTATCTGCAAAAGAAATACGACGGCTACAGCTTTGTCGGAGCGAATTTCAAACAAGGTATGCGATACGGCTCTAACGCAACTACGAATGTCGCAATTTCTCCGCAGTTTCTGAAGAAAATGGCGAATGACCCGAAGCTTGCGGAGGAATACGAAAAAGAGATCGCAAATATGAAAGAATGCGACAAGTGGTGCCGCGCCAATATGCAGGCACGCGGAGATAAGCTCGTTGCGGACGGCTGGGCTATAGACAAGGACGGTGGGATAAGTCGTTGGAGTATCGGTACACACGATGACCGCCGTATTAAGGTGAAATCGCCTACGGAATATGCAAACGAGCTTTATGAAAAGAAGAAAGAGAAAGGTAAGACGGCTCTGAAACACAGGACGAATGCCACTATAAGCAAGCCTTCAATACGGTTTGACAGGAAAGTATAAAGGTGGTGAGCGTATGGCAGTCAACGGAATTGGAGCGTTTCAGTATCAGAGCATTTATAATCTTACCAACAACCGTAAAGAAACTGCGGAAAGTGCCGATGAGCCTGTCAGCGATACGCCGGAACGTGACCGAGTAGAATTCTCCGCCGAGGGGCTTGCCTCTAATGAAGCGGAAAAAACGCAAGACGAAGAAATTGCCGTCAGCGAAGAGAACACAGAGGAAGAAGAGCCTGTCGGAAGCGAGGACGACGAGATCGAATCCGAGTCGGTCGGTGTAAGCATGGGCATAAACGCCGCAAAACTTGCGCGAATGCTCGCAGCCGCAAAAACGCGGTCACAGGTGCAAGCGGTCATGGAAATGATAATGTCCGATCTCCGCGAGTGCGACGCGGGCAAGGAAAAGGGGTATGACGTCGATGAAGCGTCAGTCTCAGCTGCCGAAAGTCTGCTTGAAGAAGCAAAATCCCGTATGAGCAGTGCCGAAGACCGTGAGCCGACCCCGCAGGAGGAAATGGCGTCCGCACTCGCGTCATTGATGTAGAAAAGGTGATACTATGAGCAATACAGTTTACATATCCGCCCAGACTGCTTATATGAAAGCATTTGCGGACAGCATAGCGCCGAAGCCGTCAGACACCGGGTTTGCAGCTGCACTCGAAAACTTCATAACCGAAAAAGAGCAGTCTCTCGATGACTACAAAGCGTACATAAAAGACCGCATTTCCTCGCTTGTCCTGCACCCGTCGCAGTTCGGCGACACTTACGCCGTGAGCATTTCCGATGCGGGGTATAAGCGAATGCAGGAAGACCCGGATTATGAGAAGTGGGTTCTGGAGCAGATCCACGGTGCGTTTTCGGCAGCTGTACCGCCGGGAATACGACAGTTAAGCGGCAATCAGTACCACACTCTGCAATTCGGCAGCAAGCCGGAGCACTTCCGGCAGGAACAGTATTCCACAGGCGAGGGCAAGCTGACGAGAGAGGAAAAAGAGGACTACTGGAAACATCTCAAGGAACTGCGGGATAAGCGCCGCGAGGAATTTGAGAAACTGCTGAAAAAGAAGAAGATAGCGCTTGCGCAGGCTCAGGCGCTGTCGCTCGAACGGCGGCTCGCGTTTGCTTCGATGATCGACGCGGAAACGGATATCCCCGACGCTATGAGTTATGCGGCGGCGAATATCAGCGAGATACCGCCTTTCAGTTTCCTTGATATTTCCGAATTGCTTGCAATGATGTGAGAGAAACGGAAAAAGAGATATTCTGTATCATAAAAACGCGCGGGAGAGCCGAAACTCCCGCGTTTTTGTTTATTTTTATAAAAAAGTATTGAATTATAAGAAAAAATGTGCTA
>CAMHBE010000196.1 GCA_946183095.1 uncultured Clostridia bacterium
AGTTTCGTACCGCTCTTTGAAGAGAACGGACTTGTCCAGAAGCTCGACCATTATGTGTGGAGCGAAGCCGCTGCGCAGATAAAAAGCTGGAAGGACAAGTTCGGCGTGACGATACCGGTATCGGTGAACGTGTCGAGAATGGATATCTACGACCCCGACCTCGAAAAGAAGCTGCTTAATATAGTCAGCGAGAACGGTCTGGAGCCGACCGAGTACCTGCTTGAAATAACCGAGTCCGCATATACCGACAACTCTGAGCAGATCATAGATACCGTGAAGAGCCTCCGCGAGAAGGGATTCAGGGTGGAGATGGACGACTTCGGCGCGGGATATTCCTCGCTGAATATGCTGACATCACTGCCGATAGACGCGCTGAAACTCGACATGGGCTTCATCCGCAAGATAACGAATGAGGAAAAAGACCTGAAAATGGTGCAGCTGATGATAGACATAGCAAAGTTCCTGAACATCCCCGTCATAGCGGAGGGCGTTGAGACGCAGGAACAGTACGATCTGCTGAAGAAGATAGGCTGCGATATCATACAGGGTTATTATTTCTCGAAGCCGGTACCGCCGGAGGAATTTGAGAAATTCATCGAAGACAGACTGAACGATAAATAAGGAGGATAGCTGAAATGCTTACCGTTGAAAATCTCAGAGGCTATGGTGCAAACGTTGATGAGGGCATAAAAAGATGCCTTGACGATGAGGATTTTTACATAGATCTCGTCAAGAGCGCGATACCCGACGAGCGCATCGACGAGCTCGAACAGTGCATCAAAGCGGGTGAACTTGACAAGGCGTTCGAGATAGCGCACGCACTGAAAGGAATGTACGGGAACATCTCGATAACCCCGATCTACGAGCCTATCAGCGAGATAACCGAGCTTCTCCGTGACCGTAAAGATACCGATTACGCGCCCTATATTGCAAGGGCAAAAGAACAGAAGCAGAAGCTCATAGATCTTTACAACGCACGCAAATGACCCTTTATCCCCCGCTGCGAAATTAGCGGGGGATAATATGTTTTTTGCAGTTCGGAAAGCCGATGTGATCGCAATAGGAAAGGAACAGGCATGAAAGACGGATTTGTAAGAGCAGCCGCGGCCGCTCCCGCAATATTGCCGGGAAACTGCGAATATAACAAGGAAAGCATAATTGAGAGCATCCGTAAGGCGGCAGAGAGGGGAGCAAAGCTCATAGCGCTCCCGGAACTGTGTGTCACAGGCAGTACCTGCGGCGATATGTTCATGCACAGCACTCTGCTCAACAGTGCCGAAAGTGCGCTCGAAGAAATAGCTGACCGCACCGCACAGCTTGACGCGGTATGTGTCTGCGGTCTGCCGCACCGCATGAACGGCGTGCTGTACAACAGTGCCGCGGTATTCACAAAAGGGCGGATACTTGGATTTGTCCGGAAACGTGAGCTTACCGCAGATGAGCGGCGTTATTTTGCGGCGGGCGGGGATGCCGCGCAGTTCGTGTGCGTGAATTACCCCGACCTTGCGTTTGAAGTTTGTGTGGGCGGAGACAAGCCGCTTACGAACGCGGAGATAACAGTTAATATTGACGCGAAGCCGTTTGCGGCGGGAATGTCCGGAAAGCGCCGCGCCGCATTGTCTGTGCATTCCGGCGAACGTCACTGCACTATAGTGTATGCAAACGCCGGAGACGGTGAGAGCACGGCAAGCGCTGTGTACGACGGATACACGGCAGTCGCGGAAAACGGGAAGATACTTTCGGAGAGCGGCATTTTCGGTACCGGCTGCACCACGGCAGTGACAGATCTCGGCTTTCTGTCGTATGAGCGCAGACGTGCGGGTGTGAGCGGATATTCGGGGGAAACAGTCGGATTTACGCTGCTGCCGGAAGATACTGTGCTTGACACGGGGATCCGCAGGTTTCCGTTCGTTCCGGATGATGCGCGGGAACTCGCCTGCCGCTGTGAGGAGATACTTGCGGCGCAGTCGGCGGGACTTGCGAAACGAATGAAGCACACGCACGCCGCAAAGGCGGTGATAGGCGTATCGGGCGGGCTTGACAGCACACTTGCGCTGATAGTCTGCACAAAAGCCGCGCAGCTTGCGGGACTTGGGAAAGCGGACGTTGCTGCGGTGACGATGCCATGTTTCGGTACCACGAACCGCACAAAGAGCAACGCCGGTAAGCTGTGCGAACAGCTCGGAGTGACGTTCCGCGAGGTGAACATCACTAAGGCGGTAGAGCAGCATCTGTCCGATATATCCCACGACCCCGGGAACATGAACGCGGCATACGAGAACGCACAGGCGCGCGAACGGACGCAGGTGCTCATGGATATCGCGAACGACGAGAACGGTCTTGTCGTGGGAACGGGCGACCTCTCTGAACTCGCGCTGGGCTGGGCAACTTACGGCGGCGATCAGATGTCGATGTACGGTGTGAACGCGGGGCTGCCGAAAACGCTGATACAGCGGATAGTCGGTCATTACGCCGATGTCTGCGGGAACGCGGAGCTGGCGGAAGTCCTGCGCGATATCGTTGCAACGCCCATAAGTCCCGAACTGCTGCCGGGGCAGAAAACCGAAGACAGCGTGGGTCCCTACGAGCTGCACGACTTTTTCCTGTATCACATGATACGGCGGGGATGCCCTCCGCGAAAGCTGTACCGTCTCGCAAAGGCAGCGTTTGCGGGGGATTACGACAACGGTACGATACTGAAATGGCTGCGGGTATTCGTGAAACGGTTCTTTGCGCAGCAATTCAAACGTTCCTGCTCGCCGGACGGCATCGGTACCGGCAGTGTGTCACTGTCGCCCGACCGGCTGCGGCTCCCATCGGACATCAGCGGAGAACTGTGGATAAAAGAAGCGGGTGAGCTGAAGGAATGAACACGTTCGAGGAGATATACATGATAGTGCGGACTATCCCGCGCGGAAAGGTGGCATCATACGGGCAGGTGGCGCGGCTTGCGGGCAGCCCCCGTCTTTCGCGCGTCGTGGGGTATGCCCTGCACGTCAATCCCGACCCCGACGGCATACCGTGTTACCGTGTTGTGAACCGCTTCGGCGAAGTGTCGCCCGCATTTGCTTTCGGCGGCGGCAACGCACAGCGGGAATTGCTGCTTGCGGACGGCGTGGAGTTCGATGAAAGCGGACGGGTGAAGAAAGAGTATTTTATTGAAACCAAAGTGTAACCGCATCGTCTGTTTGATTGTGCAATATTGCCGAAATGTTACAACATTTTTGCAAGGATTTGTAGAATATTTGGTTTACGGTTGCAATTATAACGCGCAGGGTGTATAATATATTTATATATTCCGATGCCGCGGAAAATTTTTCAAAGAGAGTGCGTATCGGGGATGCGGAGGGTGCAGTATGTTAGAAGAACTGAAAGAACGCGTTTGTAAAGCCAATATAGCGCTCCGTGACAGCGGGCTCGTTATACTCACATGGGGAAACGTTTCCGCTATCGACCGCGCATCGAACCTTGTTGTCATAAAGCCGTCCGGTGTGCCATACGACGAGCTCACGCCCGATAAAATGGTGGTCGTGAACATGGACGGAAAAGTAGTCGAAGGCAATCTTCGCCCGTCGTCCGACACCCCTACACATCTGGTGCTTTATCAGGCGTATGAGGAGATAGGCTCAATCGTACATACACACTCGCGCTATGCTACGATATGGGCACAGGCGGGACTTGACATAATCGCATACGGCACGACCCACGCGGATTATTTCTACGGGGATGTTCCCTGCACCATGCCGCTGACGGAAGACCAGATAGCCGAGGAATACGAGAAGAACACGGGATATCAGATAGTTGATACACTTGCAAGAAGAAATATAGGACCTACGGAGATACAGGCGTGCCTTGTCGCACAGCACGGACCTTTCGTATGGGGCGACACGCCGGAAAAGGCTGTCGAAAATTCGATAGTGCTCGAAGAAGTCGCGCACATGGCTGTATTCAACACGAACTTCCAGTTCGGTCTGACGCGCATCAGTGAAGCGCTCCTCGATAAGCATTATCTGCGCAAGCACGGCGAGAATGCCTACTACGGGCAGACCTACGGCAGCGTAACGGAGAACGACCCGAATGCCGAAGAAACACCTGCCTCCGGTGACGACATACAGATAACGCCGAGCAGCCACACCGTTGAGCTGAAAAACATATCCGAGATAGGCGAAGTCGCCCGTCCGGTGATAAACAAGCCACCGAAAAAAGAAGAAGCCGTGTTCAACTTCGACGACAAAGTGAAGCCCGATGCCGGATCCGATATGTCGGGAGACTTTTCCGATGCCTTCGAGCTCACGCCTTTGGAGCCGGATCCCGCAGGCGACGATCTTATGCCGCTTGAACCCGACCCGCCTGTTCCGGAAGAACCGCTCGACTTTACATTCTGAAAAAAGCAGCACTGTCAATAAAGTTGGTGCAGCGGCGCGTTCGCGCTGTCTTTTTCGGGCAATTTATTTGCGTGCGTCCTGCACGCTTTGGATTGCCCTACCAATGCTTCATGCATTGGCAGACGGCACAAGGGCTGCGCGCCCCACTGCACGATGCAGTGCTTTGACCGCCA
>CAMHBE010000197.1 GCA_946183095.1 uncultured Clostridia bacterium
CCGGTTACCCAGCCGGAGCTTCCTTCCTTGGCGATAAGCTGACCCTGGATGACCTCTTCGCCGACACTGACGAGCAGTTCGCTGCAATGTCCGTAAAGGGTCTGATAGCCGTTGCCGTGGTCGATGATGACGCAGTTTCCGTAGCCGTAGTTCCAGCCGGAGTGGATGACCGTACCGCTTGCGCCCGCGTAGATAGGCGCACCGTAGTATTCGACGATATCTATGCCGTAGTGTCCCGCGTAACCGCCGTCCCACACAGTAAGCTCGCTGACGTGGCTCTTGCCCACATCCATAGGCCAGATGAACTTTCCGTAGCCTGCATCTTCGGGGGAATACTGCTCCGGCGGTATCTTTGTGCCTATCGCGATACGCTCTGTGGTAGGGGTGGATGTGATGCGTGCGTTCATCACGCGGCGGTTTGTCTCGATGTTGTTCACATAGGTGACGGCGGCGGTAACGTGGCTCGTACCGTTCACGCCTTCCGTGGTGATACGGGTAACGCCGGTGTAAAGGCTGTCGTCGTTGTAATACTCGGTGTCGTATGCGACATCTACGTCGTATTCCTCGGTAACGCTGACATTCACCGAGAGGAAGGGTATCTCTTCTCTTATTTTTATGCGCATCCCCGCTTGTACAGCGTCATCGGTCAGTGTAAGACCGGGATTGAACACTTCGAGCTGATGCTGCGACAATCCCGACTTGGATATGACAGTCTCGGCGGTGTCGCCCTCTTCGACTATGTAGTAGCCGGCATTCGCCTTGATGCTTGTGAGCTGTGATATCAGCCAGTCGGTGTCGATGATACTTCCCGTAAGGTAAAGACCGCCTGTTTCGTATTCTATGCTGTCGCGGAAACTGATCTCGGCGTTGGGATGCGCCGCGCGGTATTTGTCAAGGATGCCGTCGAGCGTTTCTATGACCGGCCCGTTGTCCGGGACAGCGCCGAGGAATACGCCGTTCATATAAAATCCGTAGGCATACTCGACCTTTATATCAGAGTATTCCAGTATCATATCGGCTACCTGATATTCGGTAAGCAGTGCGGGGTCTGATGAAAGTTCTATCTCAAAGGACGGTTCGAGGCGGATGCTCTCGTCACTGCCAAGGTAGTTTATTCTCTCTTTGAGTATCTCGTCCGCGTCGTAGTACACCTGCTCGTTCTCAACATATCCGAGCAGCTTGTTGTTGACGGTGAGTTTGACGCAGTATTTGAGGTTCGACGCGTAGGATACTATGCTGAACAGGAATGCCACACACACTATCGGAGCCGCGATGTTGAACAGCGACACGGCGATACCGTTGCTGCCGAACAGGAAATGCCACAGGTGCTTGAAAGTCTCCGCGACTGCCGAACCCCAGCCCCAGCGCCTTTTGCTCTCCTTTATTTCCTTGCGGGCGCGCTTGACGGAATGGACAATGCGCACAAACGGCGAAATGAGCAACACAAGAGCATAGCCTGCCTTTTTCCACAGGGCGGCTATAAGGTTCTCGCTTCGCTTGTAAAGGGTCTTTGCTCCTTTTGCAATGCCCTTTCCGGTTTTTACGGCAAGTCCCGCGAATATCAGTATGATGTATCTTCCGAAGTTGGAGAGATACATTGCGATGTCGTTGAGCTTTGCGCTGACAGCGGCTTTGCGCTCTGCTTTCCCGGCGGCTTTTTCGGCGGCGGGAGCTTCCTTCCCGCTTACCGTGTCCGGCTCATCGAGCGGCTTTTGCGCATTGTTTTCGTTTTCGGGCAAACCAATTCTCCTGTTTCATTACATAATACATAAGTTTATTATATCATATTTCACATATTGCCGCAAGTCAACATTTTTACCAAAATAAACGCGTCTTAGCAGCAAAAATTCTCCCGCCTGCCGATTGACAAGCGGGAAAAACAATTACTCATAAAGCGGTATCGAAAGATCGCCGTTCTCTGCCCAGTAATGTCCGTCGTGGCGGGAGTCGCAGCTCGGCGGGATATTGCTCTGGCGGTAGTAGCCGATAGAGGTGTCGGGGCAGCGTGACGTTGCAAGCAGACCCGTTTCGGTGCAGTAGCGCAGTTCCAGAGTGGATGCGTCGGGAACGAAGCTCTGTTCCTTTTCGGTATCGACGAAGTTCACCATGACATCGTGCCATACCAGCGCCATGGTACGCCAGCCGTCGAGCTTGCCGATAGCGTGGTTGTCGTCATAAGCGATACGGTAGCAAGCCACATACTGCGGTGTAAGACCCGCGAACAGCAGATTCGACTCGTCGTTCGCTGTACCCGTCTTGCCGACTACCTCGCAGGCTCCGAGTTTTGCGTTCTTACCTGTGCCGTACTCGTCCTGCACGACTTTGAGCATCATACGGTTGGTTATCCATGCGCTGTCCTCGGATATCGCGCGCTTGCCTATGGTGTCCTGTTCGAGTACGACAACGCCGTTGCTGTCATATACTGTCGAATAGTAGGCGGGTTTGTAATACATACCGCCGTTGCCCATTATCTGATACGCGGCGGTAAGCTCGGTGAGCGTCGCGCCGTTGGTGAGCGCGCCCGTTGCGAGCGGTGAATAGGCGATATCGTTGACGCTGTCGAGGTGCTCGAAGCCGAGGTCATTGACGAGGTGGTTGAAGGCGTTTACAAGTCCTATCTCCTTCATGACACGCGCCGCGATCGTGTTCATGGATTTCTGTACGGCATACCACGCGGGGTAGAAGTTGCCGGTACCGAATCCCGCTTCCTGATAGTTATGCGGCCAGCGGACGGTGTTGTCGGACGCGTCGAAGCCGGATTCCGCTGCGTGTGCGCCGGTACCGGCATAGTCCGCGTGGATCTTTCCCGAAACGTCGCGGAACATCGAAGAATAGGTTATCTTGTTCATATCCACGGCGAGGGAGTAGTTCGCTATCGGCTTGATGGTGGAGCCTATGGCGCTGACTGCCTGTGTAGCGCGGTTGAAGCAGTTGTCGCCGGGTTTTTCGCCGATGCCGCCTGCAATTGCAAGAACATTGCCGTGGTAGTCCATTATAACGAATGCACCCTGTATGAGGTTCTTGCTGTCTGCGGGCAGCGACGCGTCGTAGGATTTCAGGCAGGTGTAGGGATCCTCAAACAGCTCGCCGAGCCGCTTCTGCATATCCATGTCAACGTTGAGGTACGCGGTATAGCCGCCGCTTCGGAACTCGTCCCACGCGTCGTTGTAGGAGATGCCGAGCTTTGCGGCAAGGTCGTTCACTATCTGGTCAATGGCGGCGTCGGTGTACCAGTCCTGCGAAACGGTGTAGGAACCGTTCCACTGATACGCGAGAGAGGAGTCCTCGCCGAGTATCTCGTCCCACGGAACATTCTGGTAGTAGAGGTCGCCCTCGTTCTTGCTGTCTTCCGTGATGATGCCGTAGTAGTCGTTGTAGCGCATATCCGTGTAGCCGTAGTAGTTGCCTTTGACCGGTCTGCGGAACTTCACCTTCTCCGCTATTGCGGCATCATACTCGTCCTGCGAGATATAGCCCTGATCGAGCAGACACCCGAGTGCGTATTCCTGACGAACTTTCGACTGGTGGAGGCTCGCGTAGGGGTTGTACTTTGCCGGGGAACGCACAAGTCCCGCAAGTATCGCTGATTCCGCTATCGTCAGGTCTTTCGGTTCCTTTGCAAAATAGTGGTACGCGGCGGCTCCGATGCCCTCCGCCGTACCGCCGAAGCCGATACGGTTCAGGTAGCTTTCGAGGATGTCGTACTTTGTGTATTTGTTTTCGAGCGACAGGGCGCGGAAGATCTCGCGGAGCTTACGCCCGATAGTAGTTTCCTTGTCCTTGGTTATATCACGAACGAGCTGCTGGGTGATCGTGGAACCGCCCTGTGTACCGCTGCTGAACACCGCCTGCACGGTAACGGAGAGGGTACGCTTCCAGTCAACGCCGTTGTGCTCGAAGAAACGCTGGTCTTCTACCGCCACGAACGTATCTATGGTGTGCTGCGGGATATCCTCGATATCCACCCACACACGGCTCGTTTCGCCGCTTATCTGCTTTAAGAGGACATCCTCGCCTGCTTTGTTCTTTGCATAGACGAAGCTCGAGTATGACAGCTCAACGTTGGTGAGGTCAACATCGAAGCTGCTCTCCGCAAACTGCATGATATATACGGTAAGCGCCGCCGCCACTATGCAGAACGTGATTATGATTATCATAAGCATACACAGAAGGGTAGTCCCGAGCACCGACAGCACCCCGCCTATCTTCTGCATCACCGACATCTTATGCGTGTGGTAATAGCTTTCGACGGCAAGCTCGTCCTTGTTCTTCCTGTCATGCGCTTTGGGAGCGTAATCGTCATCGTTTATCTTCACATATTTTATCTTTTTTCCGTTGCTCATTATGTTTCCTCTTGGTCTTATGACCCGAAAATTGCCGATACTTATAGATATTATAGCACTTTTCCGCGCGTATGTTAAGAGCATTTGCAAAACTTTGTGCATTTTATACAACCATAAAACGCAAAATAT
>CAMHBE010000198.1 GCA_946183095.1 uncultured Clostridia bacterium
TTGACTCCAACGGTCGTATAGTTGGTACTTCTCCTAAGGTAAACCTTGGCTAATAAGGCTAATTTAGTCAGGAAAGCCTTGAGCTTCTAAAAACAAACACTCTTTTCCCCGGCGGGTGACCTCCGGGGAAATAAGTGATTTTAGGGCTTGTGTATCGTTTACATTCACAAGCCTTAAAATGACTTATATCGGAAATATCTGTTCTTTCTCTCCGCCTACGGCGGGAAGGAAGAACAAAAATGCCAATGCCGAAGTAATAACTTTTCAGATATTTAATAGTATATAAAGGAGCAGCGCGGACTATCTCCCGCCGAGGCGGGAAGCGGTAATTACCGTTTCAATTTTTCTTTTACACCGCAAGCTCCTTTTTATAAAATTTTTTATAAGGAGGAAATCACCAATGTTCTCCAAGCTCGCCCGTATGCGGGCAAAAAAAGGTTTTACGATCATCGAGATCATAGTTGTAATAGCTATCATCGGTATCCTCGCTGCTATCACTGTGCCGCTGATGACGTATGACTCCCGTCCCACTCAGGGAAAAGGTGTTGCCAAAGAGCTGTTCTACAGAGCTCAGGATGTTCTCTCCAGTGTTGAAGAATCCCATCCCGACGCTATCCCGTCAGGTACCGATCAGGTCATCTTCTATGCACGTCTGAATAATGCCGGTCAGCTTGATGTTGTCGAAAGCGGAGGCGTTGTCACTGATACTGCCTGCGGAAGGATAGACTCAAGCAACAATATGGCTCCCTTCCCCGCCAGCATCACCGGACTTACCGATGCTGATGCTCTCGACAAGGCTATGAAGACCTTGTTTGAACAGAAACTCACCAGATTTGACGGCATGAGAGGTATCATCTACATCGTAGTGGATTCCGATTACCGTTCGGTTGGCGCATTCTGGTCGGACGATCCCAGCCCGAGCAACCTCATAGGTTCGGAAATGACTGACTACTGCGTAGTTTCCACAGGTTACTACTGCTGCTCTTATCCTGTCCGTTTCACAAGACCGGGTGTATCCGCTCTCACCAATCTCAAATCGATCACGGACTGATCTCTGACGGTGCTTTTTAGGGTGTAAAAGAAAATGAAAAAATTGAATAAAAATAAAGGTTTCACGCTCGTGGAGCTTATCGTTGTTATTGCGATAATCGGCGTTCTTGCGGCTATTCTTGTCCCCACCCTTATGGGTTATGTTCTTAGCTCGCACGTTACCAACGCCAATACCACCGCAAGCAAGATGCGCGAAAACGTCTCCTATTTTCTGACACAGGCAAATGCCGATGGTTACGGGATGTTTATTTCACACACGGCGGTATGCGATGTTGATGTGACTATTGTCAACAGCGACTGGCAGATAACTACCTCAAATCCCGGTGCATTCTTCACACGCGGCGCTATAACATGGACCGGCAGCGGTTCCGGAAAACAAGGGGACTCCCCCGCAGGGAAAAATGCGGAGTCCATTCTCGCTATTTATCTTGCAGAACTTTTCAGGGATGTGGAGAACGGACACTGCGAGTTCAAACTCGTAGGCGGCGTATGCTTCGCGCTTTACTTCACCGAAGATACGACATCTCCCGTTCCTGGAATGCCCGGATTCGGCGACGGTCAGCCGTGGGCAGTCCAGAATTATGTATGGGACGGTCACAATCAGGGCGTATCGCCTTCCGGTTTTATCGTGGGAACTTCCCCGATACTCGAAATAGTATAACAAAAGCCTGTGGGTAATCGGCTCACAGGCTTTTTTGTGCATGAAAAAACCTCCCCGCAGCCGGAGAGGTCTTAACATTACTTGAGGTTGTACTTCTTCTTGAACTTATCAACGCGTCCGCCCGCATCAACGAGCTTCTGCTTACCGGTGAAGAAGGGGTGGCAATTAGAGCATATTTCGACCTTGATGTCCTTTTTAGTGGAACGTGTTTCATATACGGCTCCGCACGCGCACCTTATTGTTGTAGCCTCATAGTTGGGGTGTATTCCCTCTTTCATTACCGTCACCGCCTTTTCTTCCTCAAAATGATATCACCGGGGCGCAACCCGACGATCGTTACCGAGATATTATTATACCACCGCATTTTGGATTTGTCAATAGTTTTCCGAGATTTTCCGCTTATTATGACAGGAGTTCGCGGAAAATGTTGCCGTTGAAGGTATCGTGGTGATTGCGGGAGGGCGGGTCAACGGTGAAATCGACCTCCATTTCGTAGAGCTTACCGGACTTTCCGGTCGCAAGGCTCGTCACCATGATCGAGTAGGTGTGAACATCGGTGTCGGAGACTTCCCACTCGATCTTCTTCGTAAGGCTTATCTCCTTGACTTCCGTTTTCTCGGGGATGAGCGTGCCGTCAACGTAATATTTCAGCTCAAACTCGCCTTCAAGTCCGCTGTCGGGGATGCTCACCGTTATCGTGGTCTTTTTCGCGGCGGCGGCATTTTCACCGGCTACAACGACCTCGACAAGCGCGTTAGGCTCCACGACGGAATCGGGATCCACGCCCTGTTTGATGACCGTACCCGGTTCGAGCTGTGATGTGTCGTCGTAGGATATCGTAAGACCGATGCTGTTTTCTCTTGCAACTCGCGTGGCATCCTCTATCGACATTCCTATCATATCCGGAACGTGTATCTCCTGCACCGCAGAGCCTATGCTGACATAGCACACGATAGTCGAGCCTTTCTCGACCATGGAACGGGCGGAGGGGGTCGTGCTTATTACGCAGTTGCGGGGCACGGAATCGCTCTCGTTATATACGATCTCGCAGACAAGACCCTGCTTTTCGATGAGCATTTTGGCATCCTCGGCGTTCCTGCCGGAATAGTCATCGACCTCGATCTCCTTGCCGCCGAGACTGACGGTAACGGTTATCTCATCGGACTTGTCGATCTTTGTCCCCGCCTCGGGAGACTGGGAAATGACCTCTTCCTCGTCGTATTCATCGTCGTATTTTTCCTCAAAAACTATATTGAGTTTCGGATATTTCATTTCGACCTGCACTCTTGACAGTCCCGAAAAATCGGGTACTTCCATGCTGTTAGGATCGGCTGTCGTGGTCGTGGTGACTTCGGGGTTCTTTTTTGCACCCGTATCGCATCCCGCCGAGCACATTATAAGCAAAAATGCGGTCAATATCGCCAGTTTTTTCTTCATTTTGGCAAATTCTCTCCTTTGTATGTTTCCGCAGCAGATGTTACTTTGGGCATTTGCATATTTACTGTATCGCTGTAGGGCAATACTCTATTATAATATCACATTTTTTTCATTTTGTCAATCGGCAATTGCCCCGAACACGAAAATAGTCTTGACACTTACCCGTAAACGTGCTATAATAGGGTTAAAATTATAGTAGTACAGCGTACAGCCACCGTCGGTCGCGTGAAAAGCGGTGGCTATTTCTTTTAAAATAAGGTGATAAGTATGAGCAGAAGACCGGAGATACTCGATTCCACGCTGCGCGACGGCGCACAGGGCGAAAGCATCAGCTTCTCGGTATCGGACAAGCTGCGCATTGCGGAATGTCTTGACAGGTTCGGTGTGGACTACATCGAAGCCGGCAATCCTTTTTCCAATCCAAAAGATGCTGAATTTTTTGCAAAAGCTGAAAAACTGCACCTTTCCACCGCCAGACTTACCGCTTTCGGCTCAACGGTGCGCAAGGACACCCGTCCGGAAGACGATGAGAGCATCAAAGCGCTGCTGTCGGCGGGTACAAAATATGTCACGATATTCGGCAAGGCGTGGGATCTGCACGTTGACTGCATCCTCGGCACGACGCTCGGCGAAAACCTCGGAATGATAAGCAGTACCATCAGTTATATCCGTTCAAAGGGACGCATCGTATTCTTTGACGCGGAGCACTTCTTCGACGGTTACAAGGCGCATCCCGAATACGCGCTCGACGTTGTGAGGACTGCGGAGAAAGCCGGTGCAGCCGCGCTTGTGCTGTGCGACACGAACGGCGGGAGCTTCCCGGAAGAGATCGCAAAGGCAGTCCGCGCGGTGCATAAAATGGTACACACGACGGTCGGCATACACTGCCACAACGACACAGGCTGTGCCGCCGCGAACACGATATCAGCAGTCAAGGCAGGCTGCACGCATATTCAGGGAACTTTTACCGGTATCGGCGAACGCTGCGGGAATGCCGCACTGACAACGGTAATACCCGACTTGCAGCTGAAACTCGGCTATCATATCATAAGTGATGAAAAGCTCGAGAGCATAACCAAGACGGCGCGCTTCATAAGTGAGGTGGCTAATGTCCGTATGCCCCGCAGCCTGCCCTATGTGGGCAGCTCCGCATTCTCGCACAAGGGTGGTATGCACGCCGACGGTGTGGCAAAGGAACCCCGCACTTTTGAGCACATCGCCCCCTCCGCGGTCGGCAACAAGCGCGCTTTCCTGCTGAGCGAAGTTTCCGGCAGATCGGCAGTGCTCTCTAAGATACGAGCCA
>CAMHBE010000199.1 GCA_946183095.1 uncultured Clostridia bacterium
AGCGCACCCCGAACTTGAACCGCCGTATATCTGTCTTGCGGCATCCGGCGGACATTCGCAGATAATGAGCGTAGAGAGTTACACGAAATACTCAACGATAGGGCGCACGCTTGACGACGCGGCGGGTGAAGCATTCGACAAAGCAGCCCGTTCTATGGGATTTCCCTACCCCGGCGGTGTCTATATCGACCGCGCGTCGAAGAACGGCGACCCGAAGAAGTACAAACTCCCCCGACCTCACACGGCAAACCCCTACGATTTCAGTTTTTCGGGACTTAAAACGGCGGTGATAAACCTCGTCCACAATACCGAACAGCGCGGCGAGCAGCTCGACATAGATTCTCTTGCCGCATCGTTCCAGTACACGGTGTCGGATATACTCACAGGTAAATTTGTTGCGGCGGCAGAGGAACACGGCTGGAAGACCGCTGCAATGGCGGGCGGAGTTGCCGCAAACTCCGGACTTCGTGCAATGCTTGAAGAACGCTGCAAAGAAAAGGGCATCACTCTTTATATTCCACCGGTCGCACTTTGCGGTGACAATGCGGCGATGATAGGCAGTCAGGCATACTACGAATATACGCAAGCGCACTGCACAGCGGACGGTTCCCTCAACGCCGTTGCATCCATGCCGCTGTGAGATCACACGCTTCCGCACATCATTCTTTTCCTTTCTTCGCTTAATTGCCCTCAACCGCAAAGCAAAGCGGTTGTCAAGGGGGTGGCTTCAAAATTGTTTCACACAGATCACAAAGTGAAAAAATTTGGAGTACCCTTGACAATCGGTTTACTTTGCGGTATAATTGGCAATTGCGAAGAAAAAAAGAAATATCATAGGAGTACCAGATTGAAAAAGTTGATGAAATATCTTACAGCGGGGTATATGAAGGAAACTATCCTTGCCCCGCTTTTTAAATGTATAGAAGCGGTACTGGAGCTGTTCGTTCCGCTCGTTGTCGCAGACATAATAGATAACGGTATCGGAGCGCACGACAAACCGCACGTTATCGTCATGTGCATACTTCTCGTCGGGTTAGGACTTACGGGTCTTGCATTTTCCATAACCGCTCAGTTTTTTGCGGCAAAAGCAGCCACCGGCTTTTCAAAGACTGTGGGCAATGCCCTGTTCCGCCATATCCAGAAACTTTCCTACTCCGATCTTGACGATATCGGTACATCCACGCTCATGACCCGTATGACGAGCGACCTGAATCAGGTGCAGACCGGTGTGAACATGACACTCAGGCTGCTGCTTCGTTCGCCGTTCATCGTGTTCGGGGCAATGATAATGGCGTTCACTATCGACCTTGGTTCCGCGCTGATCTTTGCGGTAACTATCCCTGTTCTGTCGGCTGTGGTATTCGGCATCATGCTTGCGGGAATGCCGCTGTACAGCAAAGTACGGGCGGGACTTGACAAACTGCTCGGCAGGACGCGGGAAAACCTCAGCGGTTCAAGGGTGATACGCGCGTTTTGCATCGAGCAGCGTGAGATTAAAATGTTCCACGTGGAAAACGACGTACTTACGAAGGAGCAAAAAACAGCGGGACGCATCTCCGCGCTGATGAATCCGCTCACCTTTGCGCTCATCAACCTTGCGATGATAGTGCTCATATACAACGGTTCGCTGCTCGTTGACGCGGGCAGTCTCACGCAGGGTCAGGTGATCGCGCTGTACAACTATATGTCGCAGATACTTGTGGAGCTGATAAAGCTTGCAAGTCTTATCATCACGATAACGAAAGCCGCCGCCTGTGCAAAGCGCATACAGGCAGTTCTCGACAGCGGCGATGGAATGACCGGCGGTACGGAAAAAACGGGTTTTCACGGTTACAAGTATTCGGTGGAGTTCCGCCACGTTGACATGAAATACAAAAACGCGTCGGAGAACTCTCTCACCGATATAACATTTGCGGCAAAAAAAGGCTCGGTAATCGGCATTATCGGAGGTACCGGCTCAGGCAAATCCACGCTTGTGAACATGATACCGCGGTTTTACGACACTGCATCGGGCGATATCTACATTGACGGCATAAATGCAAAAGATTACACGCTTGAGGCCCTGCGCGGCAAGGTAGGGGTAGTTCCGCAGAAAGCTGTACTTTTCAAGGGAACGATACGCGAGAATATGCAGTGGCGGGATGAAAATGCGACCGACGAGGAGATATACCGCGCACTTGAGACAGCTCAGGCAAAGGAGATAATCGACAAGAAGCAGCACGGGCTCGACTGTGAGGTATCGCAGGGCGGCGCGAACTTTTCCGGCGGTCAGAAGCAGCGTCTTACCATTGCACGCGCACTTGTGGGTTCACCGGAGATACTTATACTTGACGACAGCGCATCGGCGCTTGACTTTGCGACCGACGCGGCATTGCGCAAGGCACTGCGGTCACTGAAAGATACAACGGTATTCATAGTTTCCCAGCGCACATCCTCCATAATGCACGCCGACAAGATAATCGTGCTCGATGACGGGCACGCTGTCGGTGTAGGTACGCACTCCGAGCTGCTTGAAAGCTGCGCGGTGTATCGGGAGATATACGATTCGCAGTTCCGCAAAGAGGGTGGTGAAGCGGTATGAGCAAGGGAACACTGAAAAAGATACTACGATATATACAAAAGTATATCGGTCTGATGCTGCTGTCCATGCTGCTTGCGGGATTGAGCGTAGCAGGTTCGCTCTACATCCCCATAATCATCGGAAACGCCATAGATCTTCTGTTACCTCCGACGGGTGAAACCATAAACTTCACGAGGATAGTTCAGCTTTTGATAAATACCGGTATTGTCGCGGGCATTACTGCCCTGCTGCAATGGGTCATGGGCGTGATAAATAACCGCATCGCGTTCAACACCGTCCGCGACATACGAAACGACGCGTTCCGGAAGATAGAGGAGCTGCCCCTGTCGTATCTTGACAAGCACAGCACGGGAGATATAGTGAGCCGCGTGATATCGGACGCGGACACTTTTGCGGACGGGCTGCTGCTGGGATTTTCACAGCTTTTCACGGGTGTTGTGACTATTCTGGGGACGCTGGCGTTCATGCTATTGCTTGACCCGTGGATAACGCTGGTGGTCGTGGTGCTTACTCCCCTGTCGCTGATAGCGGCAAGGTTCATATCACTGCGGACATACAATATGTTTAAGCAGCGCTCGGAAACTCTCGGCGAACAGACAGCATTTATTGATGAGATCGTCGGGAACGAGAAGACTGTCAAGGCGTTCTGCCGCGAAGAAGAATCATGCAGAAAGTTCGAGGAGATAAACGAGCGTCTGGAGAAATGTTCCCTGCGTGCAACTTTCTTTTCGTCGCTGACAAATCCGACGACGAGGTTCATAAATTCGCTCGTGTATGCGGCAGCGGCGCTGTTCGGTGCGATAGCAGTCATTGACGGCGGACTTATGGGCAGTGCGATAACTATAGGTGAGCTGTCATGCTTTTTAAGTTACGCGAATCAGTACACAAAGCCGTTCAACGAGATATCGGGCGTGGTAACGGAATTGCAGAACGCGTTTGCGTGTGCGGCGAGGATCTTTGAGCTTATCGAGGAACCCTCCCAGTCACCCGACCCGGAAGATGCGGTGATATTGAACGATGTAAAGGGCAGAGTTACCGCAAGTTCGGTAAGTTTCTCATACGACCCGGACAGAAAGCTGATAGAGGATTTCAACATAGACATAAAGCCGGGGCAGAAGGTAGCGATAGTTGGACCCACCGGCTGCGGCAAAACGACGTTCATCAATCTGCTGATGAGGTTTTATGATGTAACGGGCGGGTCGATATCAGTTGAGGGCAATGATATCCGCCGCGTGACCCGTGCGAGCCTGCGCGGTTCATACGGTATGGTGCTTCAGGAAACGCGTCTTATCACGGGAACGATAAAAGATAACATCATCATGGGAAAGCCCGATGCCACCGACGATGAGATAATAGAGGCGGCAAAAGCATCTCACGCCCATAGCTTCATAAAGCGTCTGCCGCAGGGCTACGATACGCCGATAGGCGAGGACGGCGGCAGCCTCTCACAGGGACAGAAACAGCTTCTATGTATAACCCGCATCATGCTGTGCCTGCCGCCCATGCTGATACTTGATGAAGCTACATCGAGCATAGACACCCGAACAGAGGTAAAAATACAAGACGCCTTCACCAGACTGATGAAGGGTCGCACGAGCTTTATTGTTGCGCACCGCCTGTCAACTATCCGTGACGCGGACGTGATACTTGTGATGAAGAACGGCAGCATAGTCGAACAGGGTACCCATGAAGAGCTGCTGAAAAAGAAAGGGTTCTACGCAGAGCTGTATAACAGTCAGTTTGCGGAGAGTTGAGAGAGGTGAGAAATGACGCTGCGCTTGAGAGCGGCGAGAGGACGCTGCGCTTGAGATTTTTCGCCTGCGCGGCGGGCGGGGCACTCGGTGCCCTGACGTTACACGCCGCGA
>CAMHBE010000200.1 GCA_946183095.1 uncultured Clostridia bacterium
GAACAACTGACGTTACAGGCGTTATCACACTTCCTGCTGACAAGGAAATGTGCATCCCCGGCGATAACGTAACTATGGATGTTGAGCTTATCACTCCTATCGCTATCGAAGAAGGTCTCCGTTTCGCTATCCGTGAAGGCGGCAGAACTGTTGGTTCGGGCGTTGTAACAAAGATCAACGAATAATTTGTTTCCATTGATAATAACTTCCCTCGATATTCGGGGGAAGTTGTTGTTTGAAGCACACGTTGTTGGCTCAGGGAGCTTCTTCCGGCAGACGGTTGACCGTTTACCCGGGAGTGCGATACTACTCCTTAAAGCCGACAAAGTGTGCTTTTTTATTATAGCTTTTATTTAAATAAGATATGCCCCGAAGTGATTAGAATCACCTTGGGGCAATGTTTCTGAGCAGGCTGTTGGAAATTCAAAATTTATATTTTCAATCGTAAGATATGTGCATTCATCTTGAAGCCGTATTTTTCATATAGTGCTATCGCCTCATTCCCGTCAGCAACTTTTACATCTATGTTTTGTACTCCTAAGTTCGATAATCTTTTCAGTGCCCATTCGATCAATTCAGCTCCGTACCCCATGCCTCTGAACTGTTCGAGGACAACCAGATATTCTAATTCACCAACATAATTATTTATATTTATCTTGCAAAAACCTACTATCTTTTCTTCGTTCTCAATAACTGCAATTTGACTCTTTTCGTTATTCAGATCAATAATAAAATTATTCATTGTATCCTCAACAGGTACTTTGGGGTAGCAGCCTTTGAAGTTTATGGAAATTTTGTTATGGTGTGATGCTAAAGCAATAATACATTCTTTAAGCTTATAGACTTCATTCGATTTTATCTCTCTCATATTTATCACCGACACATTCTGACTTATTATAAAATCTGAATCCGTAAAACTAATTTAAGTTATGATGTTCCAATAAATTCGATATAAGGCTTTAGGAGCATTTTCCGGTATCATAATGCCTGCCAATCGAGGTGGCAAAAGTGCATGGAAGAAATAAACCATATGCCTTGCACATAAAAAGGAACGCCATAGCATCTTTGACTGAGAATCTCGGACCACTATGGCGTAAATTTATGTCTGCATTTCTGTACTGCGTTATGCAGTATCGGGAGTATTTTACCCGAATATCTTGTGAAGTTCTTTCTCAAAATCGGTGCTGTCACTTTCGCGGACAACTACCGAGATCTCATCAAGAGCGGTAGTTATCAGTATCGGGTTTGCATTTGCCGCAGTGAGAGCCTTGAACACACTCTCGGCAAAACCAACACCTGTGACCATTTCAGCCGACTTTATCAGGAACTTGACGTTGCCGGAATTTATCATGGGCGGCTTTTTCGGCTTTACTTCGTTGGAAACTTTCAGCATCTTAGGCATATCGTCGTCAGCGAAAGTAAAACCGATAGAAGTGCTGTCAGCGGAAACAGGAGCCTTTGATATCATATCTATCACGACGTTTTCGCGTGCAGCAGCACTGAATACATTGCAGATGAATTCACTTTCGCTGTCGTATGCGATGTTTGCAAATGTGATGATAGAGACAGATTCTGTAAGTGTTATCGTTGTCATGCGGTAACTCCTTTCTTATGCTTCGCTGAGCAGATCGGACATATCGTAAAGCCCCTTTTCCTTTTGGGACAGGAAGACAGCCGCATTGATCGACCCGTTTGCGAAAACTTCCTTTGACGCTGCCGAATGTGACAGCGTTATAACTTCATCGTGACCGGCAAAGATTATGTCATGTTCACCGACTATCGTTCCGCCTCGTATGGAGTGCAGCCCTATCTCGTCGGGATCGCGGGGTTTGCGGACGCTGTGTCTGTCATAGACATAGTGCATCTTGTTGCCAAGCTCATTGTTGAGAGCTTCCGCGATCATGATAGCTGTTCCTGAGGGAGCATCCTTCTTCAGATTGTGATGCTTTTCAACTATTTCAATATCGAACTGACCGCCGAGCACGTTCACGGCGCGCCTGCCGAGCTCAACGAGCAGGTTGATGCCGAGCGACATATTGAATGTAAAGAATACAGGTATCTGCTCACCCGTCTTTTTTATCTTCGCGACCTGTTCCTCGCTGTAGCCTGTTGTCGCAACTACTACCGGAACACCGTTCATAGTGCAGTAGGAGAGAAGATCGTCAAGTGCGCTGGGGTGTGAAAAGTCAATTATAACATCCGGCTTTTCGGGAAGCTCAAAGGGACTTTTCACCACCGGAAAGCTGTTGTTCTGCGCGGTATTCACATCAATTCCTGCTATGACCTTGCAGTCGTCTCTTTCGCCGATAAGGCGGGCTATGACCTGACCCATTTTGCCGTTCGCGCCGGTAATTGCAATTTTTGTCATTTTATCACCATTTTAACTTCCTGCGTTTTTCAGAGTAATCCGACTTTTTTGAGCTCAGCCGTCAGCTTGTCGATCTTCGCCTGTTCGGAGCGAACGAGCGGCAGTCTGCATTCGCCGACATTCTTGCCGAGTAGGTTCATTGCTTCCTTGACCGGTATCGGGTTTACGTCACAGAACAGCGCATTCTCCATATCGAGGTATTTCAGCTGAAGTTCGAGGGCTTCCTTGAACTTGCCGGCAAACCACAGTTCACACATATCGTGTTTCTGCTTCGGGATGATGTTGGAAGATACCGAGATAACGCCCTTTGCACCGAGAGAGAGGAAGGGGAGAAGCTGGTCGTCATTGCCGGAATAGATATCGAGGTCGGTATGTGCGGCTATCTGCGCAGCGAGCGAGATGTTACCGCTTGCTTCCTTTACAGCGGATATCTTTTCATTTTTTGCAAGTTCCTCGTATGTATCGAGAGCAATGGAAACGCCTGTTCTCGACGGAACGTTGTAAAGTATCGTCGGGATGTTCACGCTGTCGGCAATGGTGTTGAAGTGTGATACCAGACCGCGCTGTGAAGTCTTGTTGTAGTACGGAGTTACCTGCAATATAGCGTCCGCACCGACTTTTTCGGCTTCTTTGGAGAGTTCCGCCGCATAACCGGTATCGTTGCTGCCTGTGCCTGCAATAACGGGAACACGCTTTGCGGTGCGCTCAACACAGAACCTGATAGCCTCGATGTGTTCCTCGTCGGTCATTGTCGATGCTTCACCGGTAGTGCCGCATACTACGATAGCATCGGTCTTCTGGTTTATCTGCTCGTCGATAAGTTCTCCGAACTTTTCATAGTTTATGCTCTGGTCGGGGTTCATAGGCGTTACGATAGCAACGCCTGTTCCCGTGAAGATAGTCTTTCTCATAAATCAGCCTTCTTTCGGTCAGTCAAAATATCCCTTTGCTGCATACAGTTCAGCCATGAGTACAGCACCGCCCGCAGCACCTCTCAGTGTGTTGTGAGAAAGGGAAACGAACTTGTAATCATACTGTGTATCGGGTCTTAAACGTCCGATGGATACCGCCATACCGTTTTCGAGGTTGCGGTGCAGGGCAGCCTGCGGGTAGTTGTCCTCTGTGAAGTAGTTGAGGAACTGCTTGGGTGCGGAGGGAAGCTCCAGTTCCTGCGGTACGCCCTTGAAGTTCTTCCAGATGTCGATGATCTCCTCGATAGAGGGTTTGTTCTCGAAACTTACGAATGCCGCAGCAAAGTGACCGTTGGAGACCGGGACTCTCAGGCACTGCGTTGTGATAGAGGGAGAAGCTGCCTTGACGATCTCGTTTCCTTCGATCCTGCCCCATACCTTGAGCGGTTCCTGTTCGGACTTTTCTTCTTCGCCGCCGATGTAGGGGATAAGGTTATCCACCATTTCCGGCCATGTCTCGAACGTCTTGCCGGCGCCGGAGATAGCCTGATATGTGCAGGCGAGGACTTTTGTGATACCGAACTTGCGGAGTGGGGAGAGGGCGGGAACGTAGCTCTGGATAGAGCAGTTGGACTTTACGGAGATGAAGCCGCGCTTTGTGCCGAGACGCTGTTTCTGTGCGGCAACTATTTCGATGTGTTCGGGGTTCACTTCCGGGATTATCATAGGAACATCGGGAGTGAAGCGGTGAGCGGAGTTGTTGGACATTACGGGGATCTCGTGCTTTGCGTACTTTTCTTCGAGAGCCTTTATCTCATCCTTCTTCATGTTGACAGCGCAGAATACGAGATCTACCTGTTCCGCTATCTTGTCGATGTCGTTGGTAGCGTCGAGGATGACCATGTCTTCCATTGCCTTCGGCATAGGCTTTTCGATGAGCCAGCGGGTACCGACAGCCTCTTTATATGTCTTGCCGGCGGAACGTTCCGATGCCGCGAGGACTTTTACCTTGAACCACGGGTGATTTTCGAGGAGAACGGCGAAGCGCTGACCAACCATACCTGTTGCTCCGATGATACCGACTTTGTACTCTTTCATAGTTTTGTTTCCTTTCTTCTCCACATAGACGCCCTTCGGCAGACTCTTCTTG
>CAMHBE010000201.1 GCA_946183095.1 uncultured Clostridia bacterium
CACTGCATGACCTCCGAATGTAATAATTGTCAATTATGGGTCTGATCTCCGATCAGTTCTTTTATTACTTCGCCTGCAATAATAAGTCCCGCGACAGACGGAACGAATGCCGCCGACCCGGGTATCTTCTTTGCGTCCGCACTCCCGTCCCTGATGTCGGGGACGCTGACGGGCGGCTCTTTGGAATACACGACCCTGAGGTGCTCTATCCCTCTCTTGCGGCATTCCGTCCGCATCACTCTTGCAAGCGGGCAGACAGAAGTGCTGTAGATGTCCGCGACCTCGAAAGCCGTGGGGTCGAGCTTGTTTCCCGCGCCCATAGACGATATCACGGGAACTCCCGCCGCCTGTGCGCATTCTATGACCGCGAGCTTTCCGCTTACGGTATCTATCGCATCGACCACATGATCGAACTGCGAAAAGTCGATGCTGTCCTTGTTTTCCGGCAGGAAGAACATCTTATATCCGGTCACTCTGCAATCCGGGTCAATATCGTGTATCCTTGCCGCCGCCGCATCGGTCTTGTACTGACCTATGGTGCTGTGTAGCGCTATTATCTGGCGGTTTATGTTAGTTTCGCTGACGGTATCGCTGTCAATGAGGTCGAGGGCACCGACACCGCTTCTTGCAAGGGCTTCCGCGACATAGCCGCCGACACCTCCGACACCGAACACCGCGACTCTCGAAGCCGCGAGCCTGTCCATTGCCGCGCCGCCGAGCAGCAGCCTCGTCCTCTGAAAAATATCGCCCATACGGTCTCCTTTGCGAAGTGCTTTATCTGTAGTACGAATCTATCCCGAGCAGTTCTTCGAGCGTCTTGCCGGAAGACATGACATTTTTTGCAACGCTCACGCCGACATAGCGAATATGCCACGGCTCGTAAGAGTAGCCGGTATATGCGCGTGCTTCATTGGAGGGATAGCGAAGTATGTAGCCGTATTCGGCGCAGTGTTCCCGCAGCCACCTGCCCTCTGCGGTATCCGCGAAAGAATAGTCGCAGGCGTTCAGATCGACGGCAAGCCCGAGCTGATGCTCGGAGTGACCGGGTCGTGCGGAAACGAGATCGGCATTGCTGCCGTACATCTTCTTCCAGCCCGCATATACTTCCTTCTGGTAGTTGTAGGAACGGTATGACGAGATCACGAACAGGTCAAGTCCCTGTGCTGACGCGTCTGCGAACATTTTTTTGAGCGCCGCGTCTGCTGCGGGCGAAAAACCGGGCGCATAGTCCTTCGGGAGAGGGTATGTCTTGTTGGCTATAGGTATATTGTTGACGAGGGGAATGAAGTCCACATCGTCGGCATTCTCTATGCAGTGTACATGGAGTGCGGCATAGATACTGCCGGAGGTGTCGGTGATCCTTACGATGCAGCTGCCCTTTCCGATCGCTTTGAACATCCCGTTTTTCTCTATGGTGCCGCAGTCTCCTTCGACGCTCCATATCATGCGGGACTCATCGGACATATCGGGATAGGTGAAGTTGAAATCGAAACTCTCGCCGACATAAACAAGGTTCGGACCGAGTATCATCACAGAGCCGTTCATGGTCTGGAACTCATAGCTGTATTTTGCGGAAGCGGAAGGCTTTGCGGCAGCATCCGCCTTGGTGACATTCGCAGGTCTTGCGGGCGGGACGGCACGGGAGGACGTTCCGGGAGCATCCGTCTCTGCGGGGCTCGTTACGGGAGCGGCAGTGACCCCGCCGGTCACTTCGGTGACATATTCCGCGGGAGGCGGGGCGGCTTTTGTAACTTCCGGCACGGGTATGCCCACCGCGCTGTATGTTCCCGAAACGTTCTCCGTCTCCGCTGCGTCTGTCACAGTGGTATCTTCGTTTGTTACGACATTTGCTAGCGTGACCGGTACATTTTCCGACATCACAGCGCTCGTCATGTCATGTGAAACTATCCTCGGCTCACCCGCGCAGGCTGACAGCAGAGCCGCCGCCAGCACCGGTATCGCTGTTCTGAACTTCTTCTGCATGATCTTTACCTCCCGTGCGGCATTTTTCTCACCGCAACGGCATATATATAGTATATTTTTTGACATTATACCACAAAATCTTCTCTTTGTCAATTTTTATTTCAAGACTATTGCAAATTTCGGAAAAATGTTATATAATAGATAAAGCATTATCAAAAATTCTATTTCGGAGGATAAAAATGGCTGAAAAGAAAATGGTGAACGCGATAACCTCCATGGACGAGGATTTCGCGCAGTGGTACACGGATATCGTAAAAAAAGCGGAGCTTATCGAATACACGAGCGTAAAGGGCTGCATGGCGATACGCCCCTACGGCTATGCGATATGGGAGAACATACAGCGCATTCTTGACGGTATGTTCAAGGAGACCGGTCATGAGAACGTATGTATGCCGATGTTCATACCCGAGAGCCTGCTCGAAAAGGAAAAAGATCATGTCGAGGGATTTGCCCCGGAGTGCGCGTGGGTAACTGTCGGCGGCAGCGAAAAACTCGAAGAGCGTCTGTGCGTGCGCCCGACATCCGAAACGCTGTTCTGTGAGCATTACAAGAACATCGTGCATTCTTACCGCGACCTTCCGAAGCTGTACAACCAGTGGGTGAACGTAGTGCGCTGGGAAAAGACCACACGTCCGTTCCTGCGTTCGAGGGAATTTCTGTGGCAGGAGGGTCACACTATCCACGCCACCGCTGAGGAAGCGAAGGAAGAGACAGAGCGTATGCTGAACGTTTACGCACAGTTCTGTGAGGAATCCCTCGCGATACCTGTTGTAAAGGGCAGAAAGACCGAAAGCGACAAGTTCGCGGGCGCGGTATCGACCTACGCGATAGAAGCGCTGATGCACGACGGCAAGGCTCTCCAGGCGGGAACATCCCACTATTTCGGGGACGGATTCGCAAAAGCGTTCGACATACAGTACGCCGGCAAGGACAACACCCTCATCTACCCGCATCAGACGAGCTGGGGCGTTACCACCCGCCTTATCGGCGCGATAATCATGACTCACGGTGATGACAGCGGACTTGCACTTCCGCCCGCAGTTGCACCGATACAGGCTATCATAATCCCGATAGCGCAGCATAAGGAAGGCGTGCTCGAAAAGGCGGCTGAACTGCGCGACAGGCTGAAAAAAGCGGGATTGCGCGTAAAGGTCGATGACAGTGAAAATTCCCCCGGCTGGAAGTTCGCGGAATACGAGATGAAGGGCGTGCCGATACGCATAGAGATAGGACCGAAGGACATCGAGAACGATCAGTGCGTCATCGTTACCCGCCACAACAACGAAAAATCCTTCGTAAAGCTGGAAGACCTCGAAACTGCCGCGGCGGAAAAGCTGAAAGCGGTGCATGACGGTCTGTATCAGAAGGCGCTGGATAACCGCGAGAAGCGCACATATAAATGTACGACGATCGACGAGATCAACAAGGCTCTTGCCGAGAACGGCGACGGCTTTGTGAAAGCGATGTGGTGCGGTGAAGAAGCCTGCGAGGACGAGGTCAAGGATAAGACCGGCGTAGGTTCGCGCTGCATACCCTTCGAGCAGGAGACGCTCTCCGATAAGTGCGTGTGCTGCGGAAAGCCCGCAAAGTGCATGGTATATTGGGGAAAAGCGTATTGATGCCCGCCGATATGTAAAGGACACCTCTAAAGACGACCGCTCTTGCAGTAAAATGCAGCGGCGGTCTGCGTGTCAATAAAGCAAGTGCAGCGGCGGTCTGCGCGTCAATAAAGCAAGTGCAGCGGCGCGTTCGCGCTGTCTTTTTCGGGCAATTTATTTGCGTGCGTCCTGCACGCTTTGGATTGCCCTACCAATGCTTCATGCATTGGCAGACGGCACAATGGCTGCGCGCTCCACTGCACGATGCAGTGCTTTGACCGCCAAAGGCGCTCATGAGGAGCGCTTACCAAGCGGTCAATTGTTGACCTGCGGCAGCCGTCTGTCGGTCATCCCCTCTGTCACTACGTGACACCTCCCCGCTAATCGGGGAGATCGCGCTGCACCGAAATAATATTGAAGCTTTTTGACAGACTGACCGCTCCTGCGGTAAAATGCAGGAGCGGTATTTTTATGTATGTGCAATTCATACAAAAATCATTCCGAAAATTTTACGGCTGAAATAACATTTGGGTAATGACAACGACCCGATAATGTGGTATAATATAACGGAATGTTTATGCATTTAGAGATTTTATGAGAAAAGGTGAACCATTCTTTATGAGAAAACACAGAAAAGCCGCTGCGGCAGCGATCATCGCAGTTTCCATGCTGCTCTCCGCGTGTCAGGAAAGTCAGGTCGTTGACAACGGCGGGCTTGAAACTCTGGGCGAAGATACATCTGTAGTGACCGAAGCCACCACCACAGAGGAAACAACGGAAGAGACTACAACCACCACAAAAGCGACCACCACCACGACAACGACAACAACTACTACGACTACAGCTT
>CAMHBE010000202.1 GCA_946183095.1 uncultured Clostridia bacterium
AATTACCGATTTTTATGAGTTTTATCGCACGATCGGTAAAGAGTATTTTGAAGAGGCGGATACTGCGGACGAAAATCACAGCTGGGAAACCAAAAGCGAAGTAGTACGCACTATGGAATTCATTTATGACCATTATGATGAGTTCAGACTGCTTATCCTAAGATCGGAAGGCACAAGGTATGAGGACTTTAAACATAAGATCGCGACGCTTGAGGAAGAGATAACTTTGCGCTATCTCGATGTGCTGAAAGATAAGGGCTGCAACTTGAACGATTTTGACAGGATCGAATTTCATCTCCTTACCACAGCTTATGTGGAAGCGTTTTTCCAGCCGCTTATCCACGGCCTTGACCGTGATAAAGCGCTGCATTACGCCAAAACTCTCGAAGAGTTCTATCAGCCTGCTTGGAAAGTATGGCTCGGTATCTGAAAAGAATATGCCCCGCCTTTGTTGTGGGGCATAAATAAAGGAAACAAGTTAGCTTATGCTAACAAAATATATAATAACAGGAGGAAAACCGAAAATGGAAAAAGACAAGGCAAATGAAACTGCTGCCGAACAGCCGCCGCTGAACAGGAATACCTTCAGCTGGCTGTGGGAATTCACGAAGGGAAAGAGAGGTACATATCTTCTGAGTATCATTCTGGCAATGCTCGGTGTTGCGTGTATGCTGCTCGCGTATATATGTATCGCAGCACTGATCCGTGAGCTTGTCACGGGCGGACACGATATAGATTTCTATATCCTCAGGGGTGTGCAGATCGGTATTCTGTGGCTGCTGCGGTACGCGTTCCACGGCTTTTCCACATATTCGTCACACGGAGCGACCTTCGGGCTTATCGGCAACGCGCGGAAGCGGCTTCTGAAAAAGCTGAATACGATGCCGCTCGGCGCGGTGCAGACACGTTCGTCCGGCGAATACAAGAACATAATATGCGACAGAGCGGATCAGGTGGAGCCGACACTTGCTCATGTCACTCCCGAGTTCACCGCGAATATCATCGGAGCGATAGCCATGTTTGTGTATATGATGACCATTGACTGGAGAGTGGGGCTGTGGCAGCTGATATGTATTCCCGCAGGCTTCATCGCGTTTGCGATAATGATGGCGTCATCGCCGAAATACTACCCCGATACGATAAAGAAAACGAAAGCGCTGAATTCCGCTGCAGTAGAATATATCGGAGGCATAGAGGTCATCAAGGCGTTCGGACAGAGCAAGACTTCCTACGGCAAGTTCGTTAAGGCGGCAAAAGAGGGCGCCGAATGCTTTATTGACTGGATGAAGAGCCAGAATTTCTGGCAGAACTTCGGTATGGCGTGCTTCCCCGCAACGATGCTGGGACTGCTGCCTTCGGGCGTATTCTATTGCCTTGACGGAAGCCTCGCTCCTGCGGACTTGATAATGCTGATAATTCTTTCATTCGGAACTGTCGCACCGCTTGTTACGGTATTCGGTTACGTTGATGACATTTCAAAGGTCGGTGAGATCATCAGTGATATGGCGGATATCATGGACGAAAAGGATATGGTACGTCCTGCGCAGAGCAGCGCAGTTCCGGACGGACACGGCATCACGCTCAGCAATGTGCGTTTCACCTACAAGGATGCGGAAGTCCTTCACGGCATAAACATGGAGATAGAGGACGGCACGGTCAATGCACTTGTGGGACCGTCGGGCTCGGGCAAATCAACGATCGCAAGGCTTATTGCATCGCTGTGGGATGTGGATTCCGGCGAGATAAAGATCGGCGGAGCGAACATAAAGGATATGTCGCTTAAAGAGTATAACAGGCATATCGCCTATGTTTCGCAGGAAAACTATCTGTTCGATCAGACGGTAATGGATAACATACGCATGGGACGCGAGGGCGCGACAGACAAAGAAGTGATCGAAGCAGCAAAAAAATGCGGCTGTCACGACTTTATAATGTCGCTCGAAAACGGGTATCAGACTATCTGCGGCGGCTCCGGCGGACATCTTTCCGGAGGAGAACGGCAGCGTATCTCTATAGCGAGGGCTATGCTTAAAGACGCGCCCGTGGTCATACTCGATGAAGCGACGAGCTACACCGACCCCGAGAGCGAAGCTGTGATACAGAGCGCTATCTCCCGCCTGACCGCGGGCAAGACGCTGATCGTGATAGCGCACAGGCTTTCCACTATCGCGGACGCAGACAGGATATTCCTGATATCGGACGGAAAAGTCGAAGCGTCGGGAACACAAGACGAGCTTCTGCGGAAGAGTAAGCTGTACAGGACTATGTGGGAAAATCATATCTCGGTAAAAAAGGAGGAGGCTTAATATGTTCCGCACATTGAAAAAATTCTTTGATTTCTGCGGCGGGAAGGAGAGAAAGCAGTTTTATCTTTCGATCTTTCTGGGCGTGTTCAACGCGCTGTTTGTCGCAATGAGAGTACCTGCTGTTTTCGTTGTGATACAGGCAGTGCTGGAAAACAGGCTCTCTGAAAACGACGCCTGGATCGCGGGCGGCATCATACTTGTGTCGATAGTATTGCAGACGATCGTGTCGATGAAGACCACGATGCTGCAAACAAGGGGCGGCTATAACACGGCTTCATTCAAGCGTATGGAGATCGCGGAGCATCTGCGCTATGTGCCTATGGGATATTTCAACAGCGAAGGTCTCGGTAAGGTCACGTCAATTGCTACAAACACTATGGAAAACCTTTCAAATATCGCGACAAGATGTGTTATGGTGGCAACGAAAGGCGTCATCACGACACTTGTCATCATAGCATCTATGTTCTTTTTCAATGTATGGATAGCGCTTGTTGCGCTTGCCGTTATGATAATATATCTTATCGGAACAGAGCTTATGATCCGCGCGGAGAGTTCCGATTCGGACAAAGCCGTAAAGGCGCAGGACACAATGGTGTCAAGAATACTGGAATATGTAAGAGGTATTGCCGAGGTCAGAAATTTTGATCTCTTCGGAAAAAGCATCACAAACGTTGATGATTCCATAGATAGTTTCACCCGTTACAGTACCCGTCTTGAAACAGTGTATGAAGCTGCCATGTTTCTTTTAAGCAGCCTGAACAAGATCGCGGGGGTCGTAATGATGCTTATGAGCGTTGCGTTTTATCTGAACGGCACGATGAGCCTTGTGTATGCCGTAATGATGATAATATGCTCATTCATGATCTTTGAATCTCTCGATCAGGTCGGAGCGTTCAACGGGCTTACAAGAACCATCGAGAACTGCGTTGATAAGGCGAATGAGGCGCTGTCTTCACCGACAATGGATATTGACGGAAAGGAGATCGTTCCGGACAGTATGACGCTTACAGTCAGAAACGTGGATTTTTCTTACGATACCAAAAAGATCATCGACAATATGTCATTTGAGATACCCGAAAAAACAACAGCTGCATTCGTGGGTCCCTCCGGCGGAGGAAAAACAACCATCACACAGCTCCTCGCAAGATTCTGGGACGTGGACAAGGGGCAGGTGCTTCTCGGCGGAACTGATATAAGGGAATACAGCTATGACAGTCTGATGCGCAATTTCGCGTTCGTATTCCAGAATGTATATCTTTTCAAAGATACGATCGAGAACAATATCCGTTTCGGAAAACCGGACGCGGGCAGGGAAGAGGTCATCAGAGCCGCAAAAGCCGCGTGCTGCCACGACTTTATAATGGAGCTCCCCGACGGGTACGATACGGTCATCGGAGAAAGCGGCGTAAGTCTTTCCGGCGGTGAGCGCCAGCGTATTTCCATAGCAAGAGCTATCATGAAGGATGCGCCTATCATTATACTTGACGAAGCTACCGCAAATGTTGACCCCGAGAACGAGAACCTGCTGATGAAGGCTGTTGAGTCGCTCACGAAGGAAAAGACGGTTATAATGATCGCGCACAGGCTGAAAACTGTCGAAAACGCGGATCAGATCTTTGTGATCGACCACGGAAAGATAGTACAGCACGGCAGACACAGCGATCTGATGAACGAGGACGGCATTTACAGACGGTTTATCGGCGAAAGAAAGGAAGCCGCAGGCTGGAAGATAGGAAAACATACGGCGTAATTATCGGATATATTTCCATAAAGAAAAATATGATAAAAACAGCCGTGCCGGATCATAAGACCGAGGCACGGCTGTTTGGCAGTATTTGCTGACCATATTGTAATATCGCTTCTGTTTAGAAATGTCAATGCTTTTGATATAAGGGAACCTCTAATAAATGCTTGACATATTGGACTGAAAGTGTTATAATAAAGTTAGCGATTGCTAATACGCGAAGGCATAAACGGACAGGATAGGTTTTGACAAATTTACAGGACCGTGAGAGCTCCTGATACGCGGAAACAGAGCAGAAATGTGACAGCGCAAATTTGTTTCCC
>CAMHBE010000203.1 GCA_946183095.1 uncultured Clostridia bacterium
TTCGGTGGAACTCGTTTATTATATCACTCATTTTCCCTTTTGTCAACACTTTTTTGCAATTATTTTCAGTTTTGGCAGTTGCTACAATCATACGCCGCAATTCCTATTCACCCTTAAGTAAAATTATACAAAATCAGCCCTGATCTTCCAGCCTTTCCAGTTCCTCGGCTGCCGCTGCCCATTCCTCCGTCTGCGCATCAAGCTCGCTTTGCAAGGCTCCCAGACGCTCGGAAAGCTCCGCGACCTTCTCATAATCCCCGGCAACATCCGGAAGCTGCATCTGCCCATTCACATCCGCGATCTCCGCTTCAAGCTCCCCGATACGCTTCTCCGCGCGCTGCACCCGCGTGTTCAGCTTGCGGATATCGCTCTGCATCTCCTTGCGCCGCTTGTAATCCTGCTTGTTGGCGCTGTCTCCCGCCGTCTGCTCTTTTGCTTTTGCGGCAGAAAGCACCTGCTCACCCTCGGAAATTGCAAGATAATCGTCATAATTGCCCGTAAAAGTTACCGCACCCGCCGGCGTCAGCTTGTAAAGACGGGTCGCCAGCTTATTTATAAGGTATCGGTCATGCGAAATGATAAACACCGTGCCGCCGTACCCCGCCAGTGCGTCTTCGAGAGCCTCACGGGAGTTGATATCGAGGTGGTTGGTCGGCTCGTCGAGCAGCAGGAAATTGCAGCCGCTCAGCATAAGTTTCAGCAACGCAACACGCGCCTTTTCGCCGCCGCTCAGCACGCCGACGGTCTTGAAAACGTCCTCTCCCGAAAACAGAAAACTTCCGAGCGCAGTGCGCACCTGCGTCTGCGACATTTTCGGGTAAGCGTCCCATATCTCGTTCATGACGGTCTTGCTGTCGGTCAGACCCGTCATAAGCTGGTCGTAGTAGCCGACCTTCACGCCCGCTCCGTAAGCGACATTACCGGTCTCGGGCACGAGCTGCTTCATCAGTATCTTAAAAAGTGTAGTCTTGCCGCTGCCGTTCGCGCCGAGCAGGAACACCCGCTCATGCTTGCGCACGTCGATATCCACGCCGCTGAACAGCTTTTCCCCGTCAAACCCTATCTGCAAATTCTTCGCCGTCATTATCTCGTCTGTGACAGGGTCGGTGCAGTGGAACCCGAACCGCAGTTTTTTCGGCAGCATCTGCGGCTTCACAAGTTCGGCTTCGAGACGCTCTATCTGTTTTTCCTTGCTTGCAATGGTGATATAGTTGCGCTCCTGATTGAAGCGTTTCTGCTGCTCGATTATTCCTTTTATGCGGTTGATCTCCTCAAGCTGGTTGTCGTAATGCCGCCAGGCGATCTCAAGGTCTTCCTCTTTCTTTTTGCGGTAGGCGCTGTAGCCTCCCTTGTACGCCGTCAGCCGCTTGTTTTCAAGCTCGAAGGTGCGCGTTGTCACCTTATCGAGAAAATATCGGTCATGGGAAATGATGATGTAAGAGCCCTTATATTCCAGCAGAAACTTTTCGAGCCACGTCGCAGCCGCGATATCCAGGTGGTTGGTAGGCTCGTCGAGCAGCAGGAAATTTGCCCCGGAGAGCAGGAGCTTCGCAAGCTGAACCTTCGCCTTTTCGCCGCCGCTCAGTACCGATACGGGTTTTTCCTGTTCCGGCAGGGTAAATCCCAGTCCCAGCAGGCTGCTCATGGCGCGTGTACGGTAGGTCAGTCCGCCTTCTTCCTCGAACTTTTCACGCAGCGTCATCTGCTTTTCGAGAAGTTCCTTTGTCGGTGAACCCTCCCCCGCCGCCGCGTTCACCTCATCCAGCTCCCGTTCGAGCTTCATCAGCGGCGCGAACACCGAAAGCACCTCGTCGTAAACGCTCACCGAGCTGTCACGGACGACGTGCTGTTCCATATATCCGAGGACAGTCTCCTTCGACTTGACAAACTCGCCCCCGTCGTATTCCACTTCGCCGCGCATAGCTTTGATAAGAGTGGTCTTGCCGCAGCCGTTCACGCCGACAAGTCCTATCCTGTCGCCTTTTTCGACCTCGAAGGTTACTCCCCCGAACAGCATTTCCGCGCCGAAGTAAAGTGTTATATCCTTTGAATTGAAAATAGCCATTTCCGCTCCTTATCAGAAATACCGCCCCGCTGTCATAAAATGAACATCCTCACCGTCACGTTGAGAAAATCATACAGCCCATGCCCCAGAGCAAGTCCCGGGTACTTGCAGTCTTTTATCAGGAATTTGCAGGTGCCGAACACAAGACCGATACCGAATGTAAACATGACCTGTATGAACGACCCGTTTATCCAGTGCCACAAGCCGAATATCAGAGATGTTATAACGACACCGATATATTTATATTTGCCAAAGAACGATACCATGGTTTCCTGTATATATTCTCTGAAAACAAGCTCCTCCACGGGGCCTATAATAAGTATGTAGTTCAGAAAATTGTAGATGATACCGAACCACGAAAAATCCGTGTGCCCGCCCACCAGCGAATATCCGCACATCGCCGGAATGAATGCAATGCACAGAGACAGGACGAGCGCGATCACTATACCTATTATATATTGCCGGACGTTCTTCAGGTCGAGATCGGGCTTCATGTCCGTTATTTTCATTGCAGCCAGCGCCACAGCACCGTTGCACAGATTGCCAAGCGCGAACAGCACTATTTTCAGCCACAGGATATCTATAGAACTGCACAGTCCGGCAAGAAAAGTTATGCCGGATATGAGAACTATCGAAATTATCAGCACTGCGATCTTCTTTTTTGTCATGACAGATATTCCTTTCCGTTATCGCTCCGAACCGCATACTATCATATATTCGCTGTGTTGTACCCTTCTATGTGCAGCAGCCGGAAGTCCGTAAACCCCAGTGAGAGAAGTGAAACAGCGGAGTAGGTGTCGTTTGAGACAAGATAATCCTTTACCTGTCCGTCAGAAGTCACCATGATGCTCGTTATCATAAATTCCGCCGCAGGCTTGCCGTCCAGCATGAGCTGTATCACATCACCGAGTTCACCGTTACCGCCGCCCGTCTCGTACGCGACCATTCCGAAGCCCTCGTTTGTTGTGACATACCTGTAAAAATAGTCACGGTCGAACCAGCTTCTCGAACAGCCTGTCTTTTTTCGCTCGGTGCTGATCTCCCCGTCGTACCACTTCCACTGGTCGTAGCGTTCCCCCTGTGCGTCCATGGGGATGCCGCCCTCGAAGATGCAGCGGGAAACGAAGTTCGCGTCATCCTCGTCGTATTCGGTGAACGCGCCGCTCCCCGAAAATCCCGATATCGCCGAGAGTGCCGCTGTGCTGCGGTCATATTCGTACTCTGCGGCGGGCTTGCCGGACTCGTCTGTTTTTGCGAACACGAAACTGTCGGCTTCGCTTTTGAGCATTTCCAGCGCCCGCGCGGTGTATTTCGGGATAAACGTGTAGGTCATGTCCGAACGCTGATATCCCGCGTTTGCAAGCACTTTTTCGTATGCCTGCAATGCTGCGGAGTATGCGGGTCGGGAGTTGGTATGCTCCTTTATCAGCGGCTTTTTTTCTTCTTCATCGAGAACGAAACTGTGTTTCTCGCCGCGGACGACTATGGGATCACCGTTCGTTTTGGTCAGTGCGGACGTACTTATCTCGACATCTATCTCGATATCGGTCTTTTTGGGCACCTGATGCCTGCGCCTTACAACTATCGTAACGTCACAGTTCCCGTAAGTCCGGTCTATGGGGCATTTCCCGTACATATAGGCTTCGTAGTCGAACGCGAGCGCGTCATAAAGCTCGGCTACGCACTGAGTAGTGTAAAACCTTGTGATATTCTCGGACTTTGCGGCGCCAAGTCCCGCGAAAAAGTAAGTGAAGTATTGTCCGAGAAGTTCTTCCTCCGCATCGGTAACGGATTTGCCGTCGAATGTCACCTTTACGGAAGTGGAGGATGCGGGGCGGTAGTCCTTGCCGTAAAGGTCTTTCTCGAAAAGGTCGTCGAGCTGTTCCTCCACATTGAAAACATCGCCTAAAAGAAAAAGGCCGACAACGTAAATTGCCATCAGGACGACAACAACCATCGCTGTCAGCACAAACTTAAACCTGCGGCTCATATCATGACCAGCCGCATTCGTCGTAATCTGTCCACCTGCTCACGGCGGTCTGCTGCGTGAGCTTGAATACTATATATACTGCCGCGGTCATGATAAGTCCGACAGCCGCGAATACAGGCAAAAGCATGGACGCGGTACTGTTGTTGTTCTGGTTGACGGTCTTGCTGTTCATTGTATCATTCCTTTCGGTATCGGGCATAAACTTATTTTATCTATTATACTATAAGTTGTGCATTTTGTCAAGCACCGCATTGACAAACAGCGGATCCGGTGGTATAATATTGACAGAGGGCTAAA
>CAMHBE010000204.1 GCA_946183095.1 uncultured Clostridia bacterium
GCGAACGCGGCGCTCTCCCAGCTGAGCTACGAGCCCGAACTTAACGAAATAATTATACCACAACATTTTCAAAAAATCAATAGAAAAATCAAAAAATTTTAAAAAAATTCAAAAAGGTATTGTAATTATAGCCGGTGATATGTTATAATAGATAATGAATGACTATGGAAAAGACAAGGCGAAGATATGGAAGAACAGATAATTTACGGCCGTAACGCGGTGACAGAAGCTCTGCGCGCGGGAAAAGCCATAGACACGGTATTTGTCCAGCGCGGTGCGACAGGACTGGGGAAGCTCATTGCTCTTGCAAAGGAAAACGGGGCTGTGGTAAAAGACAGTTCCGCGGACAAGCTCGACGAGCTGTCAGGCGGCGGAAAACACGGCGGAGTTGCTGCAATTGCTGCGGCTGCGGAATATTCAACGATCGAGGACATACTTGCTGTCTCTGAGGAACGCGGCACAGCACCGTTCATCATAATCGCGGACGAGATACAGGATCCACACAATCTCGGTGCGATAATAAGGACAGCGGAAGCTGCGGGAGCCGACGGAGTAGTGATACCGAAACGCCGCAGTGCGGGACTTACCTCAACGGTATTCAAGACCTCCGCGGGAGCCGCAAACTGGGTAAAGGTAGCTCGTGTCGCAAATCTTGCGGAAACGATAAAGCTGCTGAAAACCAAAGGTATATGGGTCTATGGAGCCGAAGCTGACGGCGAACCGTTTTACAAAGCGGATCTTACCGGCGGTGCAGCGCTTGTCATCGGTTCCGAGGGCAACGGTCTCGGGCGGCTTGTCCGGGAAAGCTGCGACATGATACTTTCGATAGATATGTATGGTAAGATAAATTCACTCAACGCGTCGGTAAGTGCCGGCATTCTCATGTATGAGATTGTTCGTGCAAGACGCGGAGATCATTAACGCACACCCGGTGCGGATACTTTCCGAGGAAAGGAGAGACAGAATATATGTCAGAGTTTTCACTTGACGATATACTCGACAAGTACGGACATAAAGACGGCGAGCCGGATCCCGGCGATGATACCGATGACATATTGAATGCCATACTCGGCGACGAAACAACACCGCGAAGCCGACGGCGCAGCTCACTAACAGACGATGCAGGAAGCGACCGACGCCGGCAGGAAGCCGAAGAAAAGAAGCAGCAGACCGAGAAACGGCGTGCTGAATTTGAAAAAGCAAGACAGGATGCCGAAAACAAAAAGGTCGCCGAACTTGCGGAAAAACAGCGTATAGCCGAGCAGAAAAAGCTCGAAGAAGAACGAAGAAAACAAGAAGAAGAAAAGAAAAGAAAAGACCTTGAAGCCGCCGAAGAAGAAAAGCGGAAGAAGGCTGAAAAAGAGCGACGACGGCAAGAGCGTGAAAACGAGATAAAGCTCGTGCTCGAAGAAAAAGAGCGGCGTGAAAGAATAAAACGGCAAAAACAGGAGGAAGAAGCCCGCCGTATTGCCGAAGAGCAGGAACGTGCAAGAGCCGAAGCGTCGGAAAGACAGCTGCTTGAAGAATTAGCCGAGCAGGAACGCCGCAAAGCGGAAGATGAGCGGGAACGGATACTTGCAACAAAAAGTATCGTGTTCACAGATGTTCCCATTGAACTGCCGACATCCTCCGAAACGACGGAGAATACCGAAGATACACCCTCCGAACCGACCACCGAAGAACTGGATCTTGAAAAGACGCTCAGACAGCAGAAGATCGAGATAGATGCGCAAAAACTGCTGATAAAGGAGACCGAGCTCGAAGACCCAGACGACTTTCTGAACGCGATAAACCCGCTGGAATTCAGCAGAAAGACAGGCTACACCGAACAGATAGAAACTATCTCGGCACAGCAGCTCTCGGGTGATACGCAGATAGTAAAGACCGCCGAACTCAAAGACCTTGCGATATCGTCTCCCAAAGAAGATACCCGCGACATCACAAAGATAATCGACGGTCAGACCCGCGTAATGCCGGACATCGAACCTCCTTCCGCACAACCGGCGATCGACCCGGACAGCGTTCTCGAACTCGGCGACGATATCAAGGAATTTGTCCCGAAGCACCACGATACCAAAGAGGTGCGCAAACACTCCGAGGAAGAAGAACGTCTCCTACGTTCGATAAACAAAACGATCGAGCAGAACCGTATTGCCGAGATAAAAGACACCGACCCCACCGCGGATATCGGAAACACCGGTCCTTTCAAAGCGGTCATTCTCCCGACAAAGCAAATGAACCTTGACACTGAAGGCGATAAGGTACTGCGAACGGGCGAGATACCCAAAAGCGACCCCACTGTTGCCGAACAGAAGCTGAAAGAACTTGCAACAAAGCGAAAACGAAAGCTGTCGAACTTCGTCCTTGAGGATATCTCAGATGATGACCTCGACTATGATGACGACAGCGACGAGATGTCAGCGGAAGAGGACACAGCCGGTATATGGACCGATCTTGTGGAGACCCAGAAAAGTCTGCGCCTGCGGTTCGTACTTCTGACGATAATAACTGCCGCGCTCATTGTGATAAACATTATCCAGACGCTGTTCATTTACCGCAAAGTCGGCGTATTCGGCAACGAACTCGGCTTGCTGAGCAACGACGGTGTCGTGTTTGCAAACCTGATATGCGGAGTTGTCGGCATCGGTCTGTGCTCATCGGTAATCCTGAGCGGTCTCGGCAAGCTTTTCAAAGGACGCTCCGACTGCGACAGCGTGTGTGCCGTAAGCTGCACGCTCGCGATGCTGGCTGCGGTATTGCAGCTCGTTGACACCAACGATATGCAGCAGGGACGCTCATTCATCTACATCCCCGTCGCACTGCTCGGTCTGCTGTTCAACTCATTCGGCAAGCTGATGATGATAAAGCGGGCAAAGAAAAACTATCGCTTCATAACGTCCGACAACATAAGATACTTTGCTGATGTTATCGACGGACAGAGCGAAGCATCCGCCTTCACAAAGGGTACGATGTCCGAACTGCCCTATCTCGTAACTCTCCGCAAAACAGAACTTTTCACGGATTTTCTGAAAAAGAGCTACTGCGAAGACCTTGCGGACAGAGTTTCCAAAAAACTCGTTCCGATATCGCTCATTCTCGGTCTGGTGATCGGCGCGGCAGTTTACTTCATACCGAACTCCGCGGAAGTGAACGGCGTAAAAGTATTTGAGAACAATATTTACTGGGCAACTTCCGTATTTGTTGCGGTTGTCTGTGCAATGGCACCTTTCTCGATGATGTTCATGGTGAACAATCCGCTTCGCCGTGCATCGAAAGCAATGAACAAGAGCGGTGCGGCGCTTCTCGGCTACACATCGGCTGAGGAATTCGGCGAAGCGAACTCTGTGCTCGTTGACGCGACCACACTTTTCCCGAAATCCGCTGTCGAATGTACGAACATCAAGCCCTGCAAATTGCAGAACTCGCTGAACAACGTGCAGCTTGACACCGCGATAATCCTCGCGGCAAGTCTCGCGGTAAAAACAGGTTCCGTGTTGTCGGGATTGTTCTTCGACATGATAGGCGGCAACAAGGAAATGCTTGCGGACATAGACGGCTGCATCTACGAGGACAACATGGGCGTCATGGGCTGGTACGGCAACAAGCGCGTTATAATGGGAAGCCGCGAACACATGAAGCAGCACGGCATAAAGATACCCGAACTTTCGGCGATCGCTAAGTATATGAGAAACGGTTCCGACAGTGTTTATCTTTCGGTAGGCGGCGAACTTGCGGTGATATTCTTCATAAGGCTTACCGCTACACCCGCTGTCAGCGCGAACATAAAGGAACTCATAAGCCGCGGCGTGTCGATATCCCTCAAGAGTACGGATTCGCTCATAACGGTAGCAAAGATATCCGACCTGTTCGATGTTGACCCGGAGAAGGTAAAGGTGATCGGCGCAAGCCTGCATCAGCTTTACAACGAATGTACAGCTTACACTCCCAGCGGTCCCGGCTCTCTTTCCTGCTCCGGCAGCTTCGTATCTGTCGCAAAGGGCATTATATCTTCCAAGAAGCTTCTGAAAGATATCAGTCTCTCTCGCGGAGTGATGCTCCTCGGCATCATCATAGGCGTTGTAGCAATGATCGTTATGGCATTCACCTCCGAGCCTTTCGGATTCCGCCCCGAGATCATCGCAGCATGGAACTCCCTCTGGCTCCTTATAATGCTGCTGTTCCAGTGCTTCCGCCGTTATTAAGAGGAGAACAGACTTGTTGAGATAGAGGGCAGACTTGTTGAGATAGGGAGCAGATTTGTTGAGATAGGGGGCAGACGTGTTGAGATAGGGGGCTCTGCCCCGTTAAACTCCCATTAAGAAGTTTTCCTAAACCGTATCAACAGACAAGT
>CAMHBE010000205.1 GCA_946183095.1 uncultured Clostridia bacterium
AAAGAAAGGAAATGAAAACTATGAAAGAATTTAATGTAAAGATCGTAACGATCGATGATGTAAAGAAGTTCGTATCCACCGTTATGACATTCAATTATGATATCGACATCATCTCGGGCAGATACGCTATCGACGCGAAGTCCATCATGGGTATTTTCAGCATCGACCTCTCCAAGGAGCTCAAGCTCGTTGCTCACAGCGACGACACCGCCGAACTCGAAAAGGCTATCGCTGAATTTATCGTAAAGTAAGAACGAAGTTTAACGGATTATTTCCCCGCGGGAGACTGCGGGGGATTTTTTTTTGTCTCAGAAGTTCGTTTTGTAGAAATATTCCAGCGGCAGCCCCGACTCCCTGATCTTTCCCGCATAGTAGATACCCACAAAGCGGTAATGCCACGGCTCGTAGATGATGCCGGTAACGTGCTCGTATTCCTTCGGATAGCGCAGGATGAACCCGTACTTGTGGGCATTCTCGCTGAGCCAGCGGAACTGCTCCGTGTTCTCGAAATCCGCCGTGACATCGTCGTGGGTCAGCCACCAGTCGGGTGTGAGTATGTCGAGCGCAAGCCCCGCGTTGTGCTCGCTGGTATAGGGTAGCATGATCTCCTTTTCCGCCATGACCTTTGCGTCCTTGCTGCTGTAACCGTCCCGTATCAGACGCTGAGTGTAGCTTTCAAGGTTCTCCTGCTGCTTCTGCACGCTTCTGTATGCGGAAACTACCGTAAGCTCGATGCCCTCGGCTGCCGCGTCTTCTATCATCTTTCTGGCGTACCCCGCGCACCGCTCGTCCATTCGGAACCCCGCCTGCACCTCCTCCAGACCCACAGTGAAATCACGGGAAAGAGGATTGTCGGCATTTATCAGGTACGCCCACAGGTTGTCGGCGCGCTGTACGGTGGCTGCGGGAATGTCGTTCTGCGCGGTCTTCAGGCGCTGCGAATCGGCAGGGTGGTGCATTATAAAAAGCTGTATGCCGATATACATGGCGTATAACAGCAATGTTACGATAAGTATAACAAGCGGTTTCACAGCGCACCTCCTTTACTGCCGCATACTGCCCGTTTTCGGAGAGCCGAATAGTTTTTTTATACTGATTCGATCATAATTTATCAGCATTGCAGGCTGACTTTCGTGTCGAGCATCCCCGTTTCGGGGTCGATCACTTTCGTGACGCAAAGCTGCTTGTCTATGCGGGTACGCAGCTCCGAAACGTGTGAGATGATGCCGATAAGGCGGTTGCTGCCGGAAAGCTCAGCAAGTACGTTCACCGCCTGGTCGAGCGAATTGTCGTCAAGAGAGCCGAACCCCTCGTCTATGAACATGGTGTCAAGATGCACGCTCGAACGCGACTGTATCTCATCCGAAAGTCCGAGAGCGAGTGACAGAGCGGCTTTGAAGGATTCGCCGCCGGACAGTGACCGCACATCCCGCACCGAACCGTTGAAGTTGTCAGCAATGTCGAGGTCGAGCCCGCTCTTGCCCGACTTTGAAGCGGGAGTTCTGCGGCGCACGAGTTCGTATTGCCCGCCGGTCATCTTTTTCAGCCGCAGGTTCGCAAGTGCGATGATACGCTCGAAATACGCAGTCTGCGCGTATGCTTCGAGGGTGATCTTCTCACGCCCGTTAAGGGTGCCGTTGGCAGTGTCGGATAGTGTGCGCATCGGTATCAGCTGTTCTTCCGTTTTTGCGGCTTCTGCGGAAGTTTCCCGGATTTTTTCGGCAAGAGAACGGTTGGATATCAGCATAGCGCCTGCTTCTTTCTGTCGGGCGATAATGCCGGAACGTTCTTTTTTAAGCAGTTCCGCGCGCTCTTTTTCGGCTGTCCCGTCAGTGTCGGGGGCAAGGGAGATGAGGTGTTCGAGGGTCGTTTTCTTGCCGGAAAGCTCCGCGAGCATCTTCCCGCAGGTGTCAAGCGCTTTTGCGGCGCGTTCACGTTCTGTTTCTATGTCGGCTTTTTCGCTCATCATTGCTTCGATGTGCTTTACCGCGTCCGCTCTGCTCTCATGCCCGAGTTCTTCGGCGAGGGCATCCGTCCGGCGCTTGATCTCCGCCGCTGCCGCATCTGCCGCGGCAATGACCTTTCCTGCATCCGCTGCCTTCTGCCTTTGAGCGGCTGCCGATGCTTCCGTCACAGGCAGAAGCTCCCTTATCTCCCGGCAGCGTTCCACACATTTAAGCGCCACATCCATGTCGTGTGCAAGCTCGTTCTTTTGCTTTACGCAGCTTTCCCGCATTTCCTTCGCGTCCTGCCCGGATTTTTCACTGTACGGGCATCCGAGAAGTTCTTCGCACTGCCTGTCAAGTTCTGTGCGCATCTCGCCGGTGCTGCCGCCTGCCGCCGCGATGCAGTCGGACAGCTCTGCGGCGGTCTGTGTGAGTTCGGCAAGCCTTTCGGCATTTGCGGATACATCAAGGTAAAGCCCGGTCACTTCGGTCATTTCGGCGGAGCACTCCGCGAGTTTTGCGGCAATGGTACCGGGGAGCACCGCCATGTCGGGTTCGCCGCCGATAAGCGTTTCGCAGTCCTTCCGCAGCGTTTCGAGCATCGCAGCGGCTTTTCCGTTCAGTTCGCCGGACTTTCGGCTCGCGGCATCTGTCTCTGTGCGCAGCTTCGTGCATTTTGCCGCGGCTTTTTGCAGTTCCTCCTCCGTTGCCGTACCTTCGGGGAGCCGGGCGGGGCAGGGGTGTTCGGTCGCACCGCACACCGGGCATGGTGCCCCGTCACGAAGTTCGGCAGCAAGCACACCTGCCCGGTGGTCCCACAGGAGCCGTTGTATCTCGTCATGTCTGTTCGTGCATTCTGTAAGCTGTGAACGAAGTTTAATATAATCCGCTGCCGCTTTATCCGCATTTTTCCGGCAGTCCGCGTATTCATCGGCGTTTTTGGCAAATATCCGCAGTGCGTCCTTGCGGGCGTTCAGTTCGGCGGAACGTTCTTTAAGTTCCGCAAGACGTTCGGCAGTTCCGGACAACCGCTCCATTTCTGCAGCGGCATCTTGCTGCTTCTTTACTGAATCGGACAGTTTAGCGGCAGCCTCGATGTACCTGTCGTTCAGGCTTATGAACGCAGACAGGCGGGAGATAAGACCCTCTGTATTTTCCAGCTTTGATCTTGCGGCAGCGAATGTGGCATCTGCGCCTTCCAGACCGTTCAGTTCCTCGCGCATGGTCTGTGCTTCGGAAAGCAGACGGTCAAGTTCACGCTCGTATTTTGCTGCCATAGCGGCAGCTTCGGAGGATTCACGGCGTTTCTCGATAAGCTCCGAACTCTGCCGGTCAAGCTCGTCATAACGCGGCAGGGAATCGCTCTCTGTCTGTATCTGCGCAGCCAGCTCCTTTGCGCGTGACATCTTTTTTTCCGCGGCATCGAGCGCGAGTTTCAGCCTTGTATATTCACCGTTTTTCTCCGCTATCTTCCGGTCAACGCTGTCGAGGTCACGGCGGTTCTTCGCCGCGGCATCGGCTTCGGATATCAGCGAATTCAGCGATTCAAGCTCCTTGTCGGCTGCCGACAGCTTTTCCGAAAGCTGTACGTCCAGCTGTTCCTGTTCCGCGATAATGTCGTCAAGCAGCGCGATCGTGCTTTGCGACAACGTTTCGTTAGTTTTTGCCTGTTCAAGTTCCGGCAGCAGCGGGTCGTCGGGACTGCACGAAAAAGACGAGATATATTGCCGCAAAGCAGCCTTCCGACTGCTGTACTGCTCGTCTAGTTCCCTGCAGCGAGCCGCGAAGCTTTCCTGTATCTTTCTGAAAACATCGGTCTTGAAAATGCGGCGGAGTATCTCGACACGCTCTTCGGTACCGGCGGTGAGGAGTTTCACAAAGTCGCCCTGTGCTATCATCACAGTTTGTGTGAACTGCCCGCGGTCAAGACAGATGATCTCCCGTATCTTCTCGTTCACGTCGCCGATGCCCGTGATAACGCTGCCGTCCGGCAAGGTGAGTTCCGCGCTTGCAGGCTTTTTCGTCATGCGCTCGCTGCCGCGTTTTGCAGGTCGTTCATATTCCGGGCTGCGGCGAACAGTGTAGATGCTGCCGTCGTATGCAAAGGTGAGTATCACTTCGGTGACGGCATCTGGAGCCGCATATTTCGAGCGAAGCGTGGATGTACGGCGGTTTGAGCCGCTTGCTTCACCAAACAGAGCGTAGGTTATCGCGTCAAAGACCGTAGTCTTTCCGGCACCCGTTTCGCCTGTGATAAGATACAGCCCGTCAGTACCGAGCCTGTCCATTTCGATCACAGCTGTTCCCGAATATGAACAGAAAGCAGATATAACAAGTTTCAGAGGTCTCACAGTCCCGCCTCCTTTTCAAGCACCGACGCTATGATCTT